>CALXCH010000135.1 GCA_944386735.1 uncultured Clostridia bacterium | reverse complement strand
CTTTTAAATTTAAAACAAGGAAACATAAATATTATATATATGATTATACAAAGGAGGAAAATAAAGATGAGTAATTTTGATCAAACAACACAGATGTTAATCTTTCTTTTAATAGGAGCATTTGTAGTATTGTTCGTACTACTTATTGTTTACTTTGTTTTAAAAAGAAAAGAAAAGAAAAGAGAGGTAAATAAAAACGATGTACAACAAATAAATAGCGGAAATACAAGTAAAAAAGATAAAAGTCAAGTAAGACAATCAGATAAAAAATCTATATTTGATTTTATGGAGTTTGATAAAATCGAGGATAATATGATAATACAACATGAAGGCAAACGTTATGTAATGGCAATCGAATGTGCAGGAATAAATTATGATTTAATGTCTGGAATAGAAAAAACAGGAGTAGAAGAAGGTTTTGTACAATTTTTAAACACATTAAGATTTCCAATCCAAATGTATATTCAAACTCGAACGGTTAACTTAGAAAAAAGTATAGATGGATATAAAAAGAGAATTAATCAAATTGAATCAGAACTGTTTGCTAAAACGCAACAATATCAAGAAATGGCCGAATCCGGAAGATTTTCAAGAAAAGAATTGGACAAAGCTTTTTATGAAGTTACAAAAGTTAGAAACTTATATGAATACGGTAGAGATATTATATATGATACAGAAAAGATGAGCTTAAATAAAAATATTTTAAATAAAAAGTATTATATAATTATTTCATATTCACCTAATGAAAGTGGAACAGGAGATTTTGCTAAAGACGAAATACAAGCTATGGCATTTTCTGAATTATATACAAGAGCTCAGTCAATTATAAGAACACTATCTGCATGTGGTGTTAATGGAAAAATACTAAATTCAATAGAATTAGCAGAATTACTATATGTTGCTTACAATAGAGACGAATCAGAAACGTTTGACCTAAAGAAAGCGATGAAAGGTGATGTTGATGCATTATATAGTACAGCACCAGATGTATTAGAGAAGAGAATAAAAGAGATAGATAAAGAAATACAAGAAAAAGCAATGAATAAAGTAACAGAACAAGTTGAAAATTATAGAAGTAAATATAGAGCTAAATTAGAACAAAAGGAAAATTCTATAGATGAGTTAGCAAATGAAATGGCAAACTTAATTTTAAATGAAAATAGAGAATATTTAGGGGACGACGTTGTTGATGGTATTCTTAATGAAAATTCAGAAGAAGGAGGAAAAGCAGAAGATGAGGAAAAACAAAAAAAGACAAGAACTAGAAAAACAAGAAAGTCAGTACAAAGAACAACAGAGTAATTTATTTAAAAGAACGACAATAAAAGAAATCATTGCTCCATCAGGAATAGACGTTTCTAATGTTGACAGATTAGAAATAATATCAAACATTAAAAGATATGCTAGAAGTTTCTTTGTATCAACATTACCTAGAATGTGTACATTTCCAGAGTTGTTTAGAGATATGTATTTGTTTGGAGATATTAATACATCTGTTTATATAAATCCAATACCAGAATCAAGGTCACAAAATGAGTTAAATAGAGTTATAAATGAATTAGAGACAGAAAGAATTGTAGCAGCTGATAAAGGAAATATAAATAGAGAAAGTAATTTAGCCCAGAAAAGAGTTGAAGCAGAACAATTAAGAGATGAAATATCAGCAGGATATAACAAATTATTTGAAGCTTCAGTAGTAGCAACACTTTTTGCTTATAACTTAGATGAATTAGAAAAAGATACAAAATTATTGGCAACAGAGATGTCAAAAAGTTTAGTAGAAATAAAAAGTGCCTGGGCAATACAAGAAGAAGCGTTTCAAAGTAATTTGCCACTTATGCAAAACAAGATAGGAAAAGTACATACATTTGATAGAAGATCAATGGCCACAACATTTCCTTTTACAACATCTGAAGTAGGTCATTCAACCGGAGTACCAATAGGATTTAACAGGCAAACAGGAACACCAATTTTATTTGATAATTTTCATCCATCTTTGACTAATTACAATATGGTTATATTTGCTAAATCTGGAGCCGGAAAGTCAGTTACAATGAAAACATTAATTTCTAGGTCTTCTGTCCTTATGGGAATTGAAAGTTTGGCATTAGATGCTGAAGGTGAATATTCTATAGTTGCTGAGAGTTTAGGAGGAATAAATGTTGTTTTAAGTCCGAACTCAAAAACAATTATAAATTTATTTGATGTTGAAACAGAAAAAGTTAAAGACGAAATAACAGGAAGAGAAAGAACTGTAGTAAATATAGAAAATAAGGTGGAAGACGTTACACAAGCATTACTTACAATGGCAAGAGGAAGTACAAGAAGTACAGAAGTTAATGAATTAACAAAACAAATTATAGCAGAATCAGTAGCAGAAGAATATGCAGCACTAGGCATAACAAGCAATCCGGATAGTTTGTATAGAGAAAGTACTAACTTTAATAGTAGTGATAGACTTTATAGACAAAAAAAGGATATGCCTACAATAGGTAGTTGGTATAAAAGAATAGAAAGAAAAGCGCAAGAAAATAAGAATAGTGACTATAGTTTCCATTACAGCTATTTATTAAAAGTTATGAAACAATATATTAGAGAATATAATGGGCAAATGGCTTATTTTGATGGACAATCAACATTTGAATTGTTAGAGGGCGCACCATTTATAAACCTTGATATT
>CALXCH010000134.1 GCA_944386735.1 uncultured Clostridia bacterium | reverse complement strand
AGTGATAATAGCTCAATAGTAATTACTCCAGTAGGAGCAGGAAGTACAAGTGTAAAAGTAAAAGAAGCAAATGCAAACAAAGAATTTACAATAAGTATACAAGTAATACAAAGTACAATAACAGCAGAACCTACAAGTGTAACAGCATATGTAGGAGGAGAAGACAAAACAGTACAAATAGATGGAACAAGTATAGGAACATTGAACATAAGCAAAGATCCAGAAGGCGCAATAGCAACAGCAAGTTTAGGAGATAACAATACACTTACAAT
Organism: uncultured Clostridia bacterium; assembly: GCA_944386735.1. Classification (GTDB taxonomy): domain Bacteria; phylum Bacillota; class Clostridia; order TANB77; family CAG-508; genus CAG-269. Next base: position 2,560 of record CALXCH010000134.1, on the reverse strand, counting down.
ACATCCAGTAGGTTCAGGAGATACAAGTGTAGAAGTAACAGAAGGAAATGGAAACCAAAAAGTTACAGTAGATATACATGTACAAGCAACAAGTATTACACCACAAACTGTACAAGTTTATGAAGGTGGAGATGCTAAAACAGTAGAAATAACAGGACTAAATATGGGAACATTGACAATTGAAAATAAACCAGATGAAACAAAAGCAACAGCAGATATAAATGGAGAAAGTCTTACAGTAACACCTGTAAAAGCAGGAAATACAAGCTTAACACTTAAAGAATCAAATGGAAATGCAACAGCAATAATACCTATAAATGTATTAGCAACAAGCATAGAAGCAGACCCAACAAGTGTAACAGCAAATGTAAGTGATGGACCTCAAACAGTAACACTTAGTGGAACAAATGCAGGAACATTTAGTATATTAACACAGCCAGATGAAGCAGTAGCAACAGCAAGTATTAGTGGAAATACACTTACAATTACTCCAGTAGCAAAAGGAAATACAAGTGTAGTAGTAAAAGAAGCGAATGGTAATAAGACAGTTACAGTAAATATTACAATAGATAATAAAGTAACAGCATCTAATGTACCAGCAACAGATTATGGAGGAATAGTAAACGGATATGAATGTAGTAGTGCAGGAGTAGATACATGGAGACTATTCTATGCAGATGATGAACATGTATATTTAATAGCAGATGACTATATACCATATGAAAATATTCCAAGTAATTCATCAGGAAATAAGCCAACTAGAGGAAATACAAGTAATGCAAGAACTGCATATTTTAGTACAACATTAATGAATAATTATAGTGGATCAGCAAGTATAACAGATGCAAGAATAAAAGCACTAAATAACGATTATTTTACAAAAAATTATTCAAGCATTAATTATAATATGAAAGCAGTAGCATATATGTTAGATACAAATGCATGGAAAGGATTTGCGGGAGATAAAGCTGAATACGCAGTAGGAGGACCAAGTATAGAGATGTTCTTTGATTCATATAATGAGAAATATGGAACTAATTATGTAGCATCAGCAACAAGTAGTACAGGATATAAAGTAGGAAATGGTAGTGCATCAGGATATACTCTTACATTGAGTACAACAAATGATCCACTTTATGTAATAAATTCTACCAGTAACGCAGAATCAATGTGGGTTGCCAGCCCGTCTGCCTCTAGCACTTACACCTTGATATATGTGGGTCATGCCGGCAATGTGAGCGCTGTGAACTATGTCAACGGCAATCTAGGGTTCCGTCCGCTAGTTTGTCTAAAATCTGATGTCACTCTTCAAAAGAATGCTGATGGAAGTTATACAATAGTAGAACCTCCAGATGATACATTTAAAGAGACTAGTACAATAAATGGAGAAGAAGGAACAGCAATGAATCCAACAATACCAGAAGGATATAAGCCAGTAGATACAGAAACATCAAGTTGGGGAGATGGAACAACAGCACCAACAGCAGAAAATGTAAATAATGGACTAGTAATAGAAGATAAGAATGGTAGTCAGTTTGTATGGGTACCAGTAGAAACAGCAGTGGCAAGTTCAGAGAGTGAAGGAACAACAAATAAAGCAATGGCAATAAAGAGTGGAAATGATTATAAAGGATTGTTATATAATTTTACAAGTAGTGGTTCGGAAGTACAAAGTGGATGTACAACAACTACAAGTGGTAATAGAGAACCTGATATAGTAAGTGATTATGATAATAATACAAGTTATAATAATGGATTATTTACAAAGGCTAGTTTACAACAAGAATATAATAAAATGATAGAAAGTGTAAGTAAATACCATGGATTCTATGTAGCAAGATATGAATTAGGTTTAGAAGGAACAACACCTGTAAGTAAGAATGCAAGTACAAATGCAGGGGTCACAACAGCAGATGCAGACAGCTCAAGTTTAAAAAATTGGTATGGCTTATATAGTAAAAGCAAAGAATATGCACTAGAAGATAGTAATAAATCAGTAGTAAGTAGTATGATGTGGGGAAGTCAATATGATGCAATGATGAACTGGATGGTAAAACATGGAATAAATGTAGCTGCAACAGGTACAAGAAATACAACAACAGTAACAGGAAGTAATTCTAATGATGTACTAAAGAATATATATGACCTTAGAGGTTGTCATAATGATTGGACATTAGAGGCATATACTTCTTATAGTCGTGTTAATCGTGGTAGTTACAGCAGTGGATTCAGCAATCCCCCTAGTTATCGCAACATCAGTTATCCAAATGATATGAATAGCAAATATTCGACTCGTCTCACTTTGTATATAAAGACAGGAGAAGAAGATAGTGGACTATCAGCAGGAGATATAGCAGCAAGTGAAGATAAGAGTTCAATATATGGAGCAACAGTAAAAGGTTATGATTGTACAAATAGTGCAGGAGTAAATAACTGGAAAATCTTCTATGCAGATGATAGTAATATATACTTAATAGCAGATGATTATATAAGTTATAATTATTGTCCACCATCAGCAAACTATACAATGAAGAAAAATAGTGATTATAAATTGTCATTT
>CALXCH010000133.1 GCA_944386735.1 uncultured Clostridia bacterium | reverse complement strand
TCTCTACCTCCATTTTTTTCTTTATTCTATAATGGAGATAGGAGATATTCAATACGTGTTTTTATTGATCGCTTACCCTAAGATGTTATCAAACATTGTGTAATAGAAATAATTTATTCAAAAAAAAGTAGTACAAAGTTCATTTGTACTACTTAAAACGGTTCTAAATCAAATTTTCTTTCGAGCTTAAATAGCCTACTAACAAATCTAATTATCCATTTTATATTTTATAATTAGAAAATTCCCTAATTAAAGGATATGATTTGTTTCTTTCTAAAACTTCTCTTATTCTACCTTAGTAGATATAACCACAGTTTTTTAGAAGCTAGCGGACGGAACCCTAGATTGTTGTTGTTATAGTTCGTATTGTTCACATTGCCGGTATAATTCACATTCATCAAGTTGTTAGTGTTATTGGCAGACGGACTGGCAATAAAGCTAATCCGCGGTCTTAAAAAGACATGTTCCTCGCATTCAATCATACCCGAATATTAAAGAAAGAGAATTAAGCTTATTGGCTTATTTTTTATTTTATAATTAGAATTTATTCTAATTAATGGATATGATTTGTTTCTTTCTAAACTTTCATTATTTTACTTTAGTAGATATAAAACATAATTTTATTAGAAGCTAGCGGACGGAACCCTAGATTGTTGTTGTTATAGTTCCAATTGTTCACATTGCCGTCATACTCCACATCCATCAAGTTATTAGTGTTATTGGCAGACGGACTGGCAATGAAGCTAAATCCGCGTCTTAAAAAGACATGTTCCTCGCATTCAACCACACCCCCCAAGTATTAAAGAAAGAGAATTAAGCTTATTGCTTATTTTTTTATTTTATAACTAGAAATTTTTCCAATTAATGGATATGGTTTGTTTCTTTCTAAAACTTCTCTTATTCTACCTTAGTAGATATAACCACAGTTTTTTAGAAGCTAGCGGACGGAACCCTAGATTAGTATTGTTATAGTTGTTATTGTTCACATTGCCGTTATAATTCACATTCATCAAGTAGTTAGAGTTGTTGGCAGACGGACTGGCAATAGCTAAATCCGCGTCTTAAAAAGACATGTTCCTCGCATTCAACCATACCCAAATTAAGCAAATACGTTGTTTATTTTTTATTTCTAATTAATAATATGGTTTGTTTTTCTAAAACTTCTTTTAGAAACTAGCATACGGAACAAATAGTTATTATTAATATAATTATTATTGCTTACATTACCTATATAATTTATGTTTATCACGCTATTAAAGTTATTAGCAGATGAACGACAATAAAGTTAAATCCGCGTTTTTAAAACATGTTCCTCGCCTTCAACCACACCCCCTAAGTATTAAAGAAAGAGAATTAAGCTTATTGCTTATTGCTTATTTTTTTATTTATAATTAGAAAATTTTTAATTAATGGATATGATTTGTTTCTTTCTAAAACTTCTCTTATTCTACCTTAGTAGATATAACCACAGTTTTTTAGAAGCTAGCGGACGGAACCCTAGATTGTTGTTGTTATAGTTGTTCCAGTCTACATTGCCGTTGTAGTTCACATTCATCAAGTTGTTAGTGTTATTGGCAGACGGACTGGCAATGATACCAATCCGCGTACAAGATAGATGGTTCCATTCGCATTCAATCATACCCAAATATTTAAGAAAGAGAATTAATCCAACCAATTATATATTTAGTAACATCATCTATTTTATTACCAAATTTATAATATTTTTTCTGATTTATTATTTGCTTATCAAAAGATAAATTTAAAAGAAAATCTATTACTTTTATTTTCGCTAATGCTTTATTTAATAACTTCTTTTTAGCTTCAACCTCTTGAATACTATTTGCTTCATAAGCAATTTCTAATAAATCATAAGAATTAGTCCTTATTCTATTTTTTAACTCAATATCTTTGTTTGGGTAATTATCCATTTGTTTATCTATTAAAATTAATAATTCCCTTATAAATTGTATTACTTTAAATTTTTCTGTTTTCATACGCTATTTCTTCTATTCTTTTTAATTTTTCTATTATATCTTTTTCTTCAAAGTGTTCTAATAATTCATCCTCAACACTTTCAAATCTTTTCTTTACTTTTATATATTTTTTAGCTTTTTCTAATATTTCTGTATATGTATTTAAATTTTTATTATCAAATTTTTCATCTACTTCATAATTATTTCTTGTATCTATTATGACGTAGTTTATTTTTTTCTGTTCTAATTTTGCACATACTTTTGAGATAGCTCTTTTGGGAAATCCACATGATGGTACATTTTCTTTTGCATCCCTCAAGCTATACTCAAACAAATATGAGATTATATATGCATCTTTTCCAAATGTCTGGACAAATGCTCCTACCTTATAACAAACTACATCATCAGGATGTACTTTTTTTATATCTTTTGCCATACTTACAACACCCATATTTTTTTCCTTTCAACGCTAACAGACACAAGGCCTGTTAGCATTAGCTTAATTTTAATTTTTTCATTTCTTTTTAATTTATCGTATAACTTCCATCAGCATTCTTTTGAAGAGTGACATCAGATTTTAGACAAACTAGCGGACGGAACCCTAGACAAATACAGCACCGCAAATGACACCACCGCCGCTATGCCGCCGCCACCAATGAACCATTCGAATGATAGGCAGACGGACTGGCAACCCAATATCCATATGCGTTACTTGTTGAGCTTATTACATATGTTCTATCACTTGTACTTAACATACCACTTATATAATATTGCCATGATGATCCACCATTGTTACTTATCATGTATCCTGTACTATTACTTGCTTGTGCCTTATAATTTACTCCATATTTTTCACTATATGA
>CALXCH010000132.1 GCA_944386735.1 uncultured Clostridia bacterium | reverse complement strand
CGGAAATCGCCAGCGCCAGCCGGGCAAATCCCGCCGCCTGCTCCCCATTGCCGAGGAACGTCACGAGTTTCAGCCCGAAGTAACCGATCACCATCCAGGCGACGCTCGCGAAAATCCGGGGAATCACCGAAATCGTATTGCGCTCTTTCTCATCATCAGTCAGCGCCGGAACCATCGACCAGTACGGAATATCCATGATCGTATAGGTCAATCCCCAGAGGAAATAGGTCACGGCGACATAGGTGAGCTGCTGCCCGCCGGAAAGCCCGGGATTGAAGAACAGGAACGCCAGCACGATCGCATTCAGAATCGTTCCGAGCAGAATCCACGGCCGGAACTTTCCCCAGCGGCTGCGCGTGTTATCGACGATCAACCCCATGACCGGGTCATTGATCGCATCAAACAGGCGCGCGGCAAGAAAAAGATTCCCGACGAAAATCGGGCTGATCCGGCAGATATCCGTCAAATAAAAGGTGAAAAACGTCGCGACAATCGCATAAACAAGATCTTTTCCGAATGCGCCGACGCCATAGGAGATTTTCGCCGGCCAAGATAATTTCTCCATCGTTCTGCTCCCGGGATTTCGAGTTTCCGGGCAGGATATCCGCACCGGCCCCGTCTTACGATACTCCGTAAAAGCGCAAATTGCAAGTTTCCGGAACTCATCCCCGGCCGTTTCCGATCAGAATTGCGGTGCGATCCCCATGCTGCGCCCCGCCTCCCGCGCCTCCGACGGACGGTGTCCCCGGCATCAGCGGGCACCGCGACAGAGAAGCACCTCTTTGACGGTCTTGAGGAAGATATAGTAGTCCATCCAGATCGACCAGTTCATGATGTAGCTGATGTCAAGATTCACACGCTGCGGATAGTCCAGCTCGCTGCGGCCGGAAACCTGCCACAACCCGGTGATCCCGGGCTTGACCCGGCTCAGCAGCGCGTAGCGGTCGCCGTAATATTTCACTTCAGCCTCGACGATCGGCCGGGGACCGATAACCGCCATCTCCCCGGTCAGCACGTTCCAGAACTGCGGAAGTTCGTCGAGGCTCGTCTTGCGCAGAAAACGGCCGAGCGGCGTCACCCGGGGATCGTTGTCGAGCTTGAATTTTTCGCGCCACTGGCGTTCCATCTCCGGATCTTCCGCGAGCAGCGTCTCCAGCCGCCGATCCGCATCGACGTACATCGTGCGGAATTTCAACACCCGGATCGTCGTGCGGTTCACCCCCAGCCGCCGCGCCCGGTAAAAAATCGGCCCGCGGCTGGTCAATTTCACCAGAATGGCGAGAACCAGAAACAACGGCAGCAGCGTCATGAACGCAACGACGGAAATGATCAATTCCAGCAGCCCTTTCATCATGCGCGGCATCGGCAGCAGCAGCTGATTGCGGATCTCCATCCCGCTGAAGCCGGACAGGTAGATCGGATACGCCCACGAAATCGGAAACACCCGGTTGTCGGGAATAATCATCACATGTTTGAAATATTTGGAGTAACTCTCGAGCATCTCCGTCACCAGCGTGATCGGGATACAGCAGATCATATAATCCGTGTTGTATTTCCGGGCCGCCTTGCGCGCATATCGAAGCGATCCGACGACCGGAACATTCGGAACGGGATCTTTCCCGCGCAGCGCCGCCGAATCATCCAGAAAGCCGACGATGCGGAATCCGAAGTATTTGTCCCGGATCAACTCCTGCGCGACCATCCGGCCGGTCACCCCCGCCCCGGCGATCAGCACGTTGATCTGTCCGATCCGGAAGCGCTTCATCAGACACCGGGCCCACCAGCGGAAAATCGGCAGGAACAGAAACGTCAGAAGCCAGCTCAGAATCAGCACCGAACGGGATACCCCCTGCGCCCGGTGGGAGAGCGCCAGATAGGCGAACAGCAGCAGATAAACCAGCGCCGAGGAGAAGAAGATCCGCCGCAGCTCCTCCACCGCCCCCAGTGCCGCCCCCGGATAGGCGACATCGCCGTGATAGAGCCGGATGAATATGTTGCAACCGACGAAAACTCCGATGAACGGCCACATCCAGCGATATGCCCGCCAGCTGATCACGACATCCTGCAGAATCATGTTCACGATCCACAGCGCGACAAATGGAAACAGCGTGAAACAGAGAATGTCCGCCACCATCAGGATCAAAATCCGAATCCGTGCCGAATGCATTATCTCCTCCCCTCACCCGGATCGACCGGAAGAGTTTTCCAGATCACATAGCGCTCGTCTTCCCGGTATCCCCGGACCTCCCCGACTTCGCGCCACTGCCGTGACGGGGGCTGCTCTCCGAAGTTCAGAACCTGGTAATCCGCAATCCGCCGGTCAAAGACCCGGCTGCCGCCGGCGAGCATCGGCGCAATTTCCAACGCATCAGGCACCACCACGAACGGACGCCGGTTGGAGCGGTAATCCGACAGCAGAAACGAACGCGCCCCGAACCTCGCACCAAGATAGTCGCGCCGCAACGTCTCCGCACACGTGAAAATCGCCCCGGTGCGCGCCCGCCGTTTCTTCGATGTGAAATTCCGGATCACCGGACTCAACGCCGCCCCGTAAAGAATCCCCCCGCACACGGCGAAAATCAGCACCGCACTCCCCGCCGGAAACCACTTCGGCCAGCGCGCCCGGCAGAAATCCCAGAGCGAAACGGCGAAATATCCGCTCCAGCCGAACAGCAGCGGCGCGGCCGGCAGCAGATATCTTCTCGAAATGTACAAATAACGTTCGCCGATGAGGATCAGCAGAGCGGTCACAACGGCGTTCCCGATCACAATGCAGAGCAGCAGCGTCTCCCCCGCACTCCAGCGGCGGCGGACGAACCGCCACCCGATCCCCAGCAGCACCGGCAGCAGAAACGGCGGATAAAATCCCCGAAAAAAATCTCCGAGATATTCCCCAATACCGAGATTCCTCCTCTCCACGGCAGG
>CALXCH010000131.1 GCA_944386735.1 uncultured Clostridia bacterium | reverse complement strand
AGAGAAACTTCTTTGCTAATAAAATACATATTACGAACAAGTTTTTTTATTTTAATAATTGCTCTTTGGTCCGCCCAAGATTTTGCTTTAATACCAACAATTGTTTCTAATGCAAACAATATTCTACCTAGATGATTTCCTAATATATCATCCTCCGGAGATGAATTAATTTTCTCTACAATCTTCTCTTTTCGCTCGACACAATAATTAATCAAATATAGATAATCCTGTAAAAAAGTATCGTTTTCTTTACTAAGACTAAAATTTCTATCGATGAGATTTTTAAGCATCGGAAGCATTGTACCAATATCATAATAGTCCGACAAATAACTATAACATATTTCTCTCTTCTGGTATTTTCCAATCTGCGAGACAAATTCTTTTTCCAAATATTCCTGTATCAACTTAGACGTATCAAAATAGAAAAAAGAGACAATACAAGAATTAGGTTTAAAAATATTTTTATACACTGTGAGTCCGTTTACCTTAGCAAATAACCAATTCTCTTTCAATAAAAATTTTTTTTCCTCATTATCAAGAATGATCTGAAACCCTGCGCGCGAAAGTGTCAATATTTTGTAAAAAAGTATCATCTCATCTGTTTCAAGTTTATGTAAAACGACCTTTTCAAACAAAGCTTTACCAATCTTTATAGAATCAACTGATTTATGCGGGTATTTCCTGTTATGTTCCATAATCAATATATCTTGAACTGGAAGCTTATTTTTTACATCACTCGATCCTTCACTTGGGAACTCGAGCTCCACCGTATTGTTTCTGTTTGATTCTTCAAATTTCCTGTCAATAGTTTCAGATACAATTACTTTTATTCTGATTTCATGCTTTTGTAATACTTCAATTAGCTTTCTAAAAAAAGTCAGAACCTTTTCAGCATCCTCTACATCACAACAATATAAATGATCAAGAAAAATGCCATATTGATTAGATGTACCCTTTGGCAAAGCAGAAAAGTTGTTAACAAAATCGCAGAAATCGAAATATCCCCGATTAAAATCTAAATAATAAGCGCTATTTCCACGTCCCCAAGTACGACAACAATAAGTTTTTATAAGAGTCGTTTTTCCCACTTTTTCTTTACCATTAACAAAGACAAGAGGGGTCCTCATATTTTTTATTCTATTTAGCTGAGCTGTCTGTTCCCTAAATAGTTTTGTTTCAGATTCTTTTATTATTTCTGATTTAATCTTTTCGTTTGACTCTGGTGTTTGCAAATTTAGTTTATATTTATTCTTTAATAACTTATAAATAGCAAACTTATACAAAGCATTTGTATCTTTAATGATTCCATATCTGCTGACTTCCTCAATAGTTAAAGGAACCTCTCCGAGTTCGGAATGCATTATACATTCATCGCGTCCGTTAGGTATAAAGCTTATAGGAATTAAACTTATAGCCCTGTTCGGATCAGTAATCCCATTTTCTAAAGAAAGACCATTATTCCAAATTTCCCAAAGTTTATCCTTTTTGCTCAAATTTGTCATTTGCATTTCTCCAATACATAGTGTCCATATACAGTGTGTTCCAATTCCCCTGGGGTATCATAAGTGCTATGTTCTATAATATTAAAATATTGCTTCAAAAGTTCCTCTATTTCAGCCATATTCCCCCATGAATAACTAGTCATTTTTACAGCATACACTCGGGCTTTATATTCCAATTGTGATGCATTTATATCAAATTGTTTTTGACATTTACCTTGATTATAGCGTTTAAGAATCTTTTTCACAAAATCATCAATCTGCCTACACCTTTCATTCCGTGAAATTCTTGTTTTTTCATGGATTCGTACGGTTGTAATTACCTGACCATGACCATTCAATAAACTTCCCCAATGTTCTAAAAGATTAGATGCCGAATCCTTCTGAAAACGTGTTAAAAAAGCATCTGTTACAATCAAGTCAAAATTGCTGTCAGAATACTTACATATATCCTTTGTAACTGTCGAAAAGCTAATGTTTTGAAATACTATACTATATGGGTCATTTTTTTTCTGATTTTCCTCTTTTTCCTTGCTCCACCATTTCTTACATATAAGTAAAGGAGTATCGCATAAATCAACCGCAACAATTTTCCCTGTCAAATCAGGTCGTTCTTTCATGATTTCAGAAATCGCGATCACAACAACATATAACATACTATTGTCCGCACAACCCGATATTAAAATATTAAGGAAAGACTTATTATTAAGCTTAACATATTCTTTAATGGCACCAACATAAAATTGCAAATGCCACTCCGGTGAAGATACGCAATTCAGTACTCGTAAGTATTGCCAAACAGAATGATACCAAAAGCAAGAGTCTTCATCTACATAATCTGCTTTGCAGTTTGCACACGCCACATTATACATATCATTACAAGTATTCAATAAATAATCTTTTAATTGTTTCATATTCTTCTCTCCGCCTATAAACACACTCAAGTTTCTCTAGTTTAAATTCATCTTTTCATCAGTTTTTAGATATCAAAATATAACCACGCCGCATCTTATTATCATCTCTTCGATTTACTTTATCCCATTACTAAAACAATCTCTCGATTATTCTTTTATTCTGTTTCATCTAAATCTTGCTGATAAAATATAATTAGTGCAAGTCAAAATATCCTGAACAAACAATTCACTCCTAATCACCTAAATCCAGTATGGCGCAATAATATCACATATATCTAATCAATGTCCATGTCTATCTGACAAGCCTACTTTACAATTATTTATTATAGTGCCGTAAAAATTCCAACCACACTCATTTTCACAAAACACATTTATTTTTAATTATATACCTCGCCAACAAAACTGTAAACCAACTCACTCTAAAATAATCCCGAAACGAACAAGTATGTCTTTTCAATACTATTTTACACCATAACAACCTAATTTTGCTGTTTATATCCTCATCATTCATCCTCATTCCTTATTAAACCTCAAGTCTCCAAATTATCTCTGTCCATATTCCTCATCACATCCATCATCAACTTCATCCCCACCTGCATCCCGATCTCCATATACACACTCGCCACTTCGCTCGTAACTTCATTTGACAGATCGAGCAACTCCGATGTCGGACTCTTATCATATTTTGCAACCGCCTTTTCAAATCTCCTGAACGGTTCTTCCAGTCTTTCCTCATAGCTTCGGTTATCTTCATCCGGTCCGATGCCAAACAGCAAATAATCTGCAATTCCTTTTATCGTAGCTCTTTCAAATATCTTATCAATATACATTCTCATACCATCCCTTTCCTTATCGCGAAACATTTCGCTATTACGAAACATTATAATCTGGATACTACATACAATCAAGATATATTTCTTTATTACGAATTATCGGGAGTAGTATGGATATGCAGAAAATCAG
>CALXCH010000130.1 GCA_944386735.1 uncultured Clostridia bacterium | reverse complement strand
ACATCTCCTAAGCAGGAGGTGGAAGTAGGAAAGACGTTTCGGGTAATGCTGGAAATCTCAAATACATTTGGATGGGTACAAAACGTACAGGTCTTGTTCAACCAGTATGGTGAAGGTCCGTCCATTGTCAAACAAATGATGAAGGAAGAAGAAAATGATAATATTAGCAAGTACATTACTACGGTACAGTTTAATAGGCTTGGTAATTATTTCTTCTTCTTTTCTTTGGAGATTAACGGCGAAAGAAAGGCTATTAAGATTAGTCGCAAGACTAATAAGCCTGCACTTATGTATGAATGGGATGAATCACCTTATTGGAGAGAGCTAGTAATCCAGCAGGGTTTTGAAATCCCAGAGTGGTCGAAAGACGCAATTGCATATCAACTTTTTGTTGACAGATTTTGTAATGGAGGAAATAGACAAGGAAAGCAAGAAGGACGGCAATACCGTGTTTGGGGAGAGTTCCCAGATTGGCATAGAAACAGCAGAGGACAATTCCACAACAATGACTTCTTCTGTGGAAACATAGAGGGAATCTGTGAACATTTGGAATATATTAAAAGTCTATCTGTTGACATCGTTTATCTTTCGCCTATCAATGAAAGTTTGTATAGGTATGAAAGGTATGCTTCTACCAATCATATGGAAATTGATCCAGATGCTGGTACTTTTGAAGATTTGGATAAGCTTCATAAGAGGGCAAATGAGCTTGGAATGCATATCATTCTAGACATTGCTTTCAATCACTGTAGTAGTGATAATCCAATCTTCAAAGATGCAATGAGTAATCCAAACTCTAAATACCGGAATTGGTTCTATTTTGAAAACGGTGGTTACCGTTCATGGTATGGATTTTCCGATATGCCAATATTTAATGAGTGGAGCCAAGGCTATCAAGACTATGTCTATGGTGAAAACGGTGTGGTTGCTAAATTTGCACCATACGTTGATGGCTTTAGACTTGATCTTGCAAGTGAGCTTCAGCTATTTGTGCTAGAAGGAATCCGTAATCGTGCAAATCAGTTTGGTAAGCATCTGATTCTGGGTGAGTACTGGCACAAGGTTCCAATTGAAGTATTGGGCAAGGGTGTGGATTGTCCGACGAACTATCTCTTTACAGCTGCAATACTTAGGTTTGTAGCATGTGGAAGAGGAGACATTTTTACTTCCAGAATCAATGAGGTGTTGGAGAGTTATCCACAAAATACCATTGATACTATGTTCAATTCTCTTGATACACACGACATGATGAGAGCAATTACAATTCTCTCAATGAAATGTGTTAGAGATGAGCCAGATAGAATCTGGGAGATTGACAAAGATGGCTCTCGGTGGCATGTCATAAGAAATGGCAGAGGCGAGTTTCTTACCGATGAGTTCAGACAATTTGAGTTTGATAATGACAATCTTGGAAAGGAAGAATATGAACAAGCAATAAGAAAGCTCAAAGTGGCTGTCATCCTGCAATACTTCTTGCCTGGAATCCCTTGTACTTTCTATGGAACAGAAGTAGGTATACATGGATTTAAAGATCCATTTAACCGAAAGTGTTTTAATTGGAATCAAGAGAACCAGGATAGAGAATTGCTTAGGTATTACCAAGAAATTGGTAGATTTAGGAAGCAGTATCACGGAGCAAGAAGTAGCTTTGAAGTAATGCAAGCAGACAATGATGTTTTCGTCTTCGAAAGAAGAAATAAAGAAAACTCAGTGTTTGTTGCAGTAAATAGAGGAGAACAGATGAGGTATATCGATGTTCCCGAAAGCTTCAAGCATGACATGAAGACATTCACTTTGAATGGAAATACGGACCAAAACTATTTGGAGCCGTACGGAGGGATGATTATCCTGAAGTAAGCTTTATAGGAGAGAAGATATTTGTCTTCTCTCCTTTATAGTTTATTAATAGTTTCTTAAAAATTATTATGTTATAAATTTAGAATCTTTACAATAAAATCAAATATGATATAATGAAAAAAATAAATTGAACAGGAGATAAGAATGAAAGAACATATAGAAGAAAATTATAAATGTTATTTAATAATATTATTTATTGCAATAATTGTAACATCAGGATTATTAATAAATGGACTACCAGCAGGACATGATGTAAATGCACATATGGCAAGAGCAGTAGGAACAGGAGAAGCGTTAAGTGAAGGACAATTTCCACCATTAGTAACATCAAATTTCGCAAATGGATTTGGATATAGCTGGAATATATTTTATCCACCGCTTGCAGCATACTTAATGACAATATTAAAAATATTTGTATCTACTTATGCAGATTCATTAAAACAATTAATTATAATATTTGTAATAATTGCAGGAATAGGAATGTATGAACTATTAAAAGAAATAACAAAGAAAAATAAAATATCTTTGTTAGGTTCAATAATGTATATGTGTGCACCATATTTATTAGTAGATATATATACAAGAATGGCATTAGGGGAAATATCAGCTTATGCATTTTTCCCAATACTGTTTTTAGGAATATATAACTTACTTAATGGAAATGGAAAAAAACATACATTAATAACAGTTGGAGCTGTAGGAATATTATTATCACATAATATAAGTGCAGTATTTGCAGTAGTAGTATCAGCAATATATGTGTTATTTAATATAAATAAATTAAAAGATAAAGAAAAAATAAAAAAGATAATAATAAATGTTATATTTATAGTACTTATTACAGGATTTTTCTATATAACATTATTACAAACAAAAAATTCTGCAGATTATACGGTATTTTTAGATGGCAAAATGGCAACAAAGGAAACATTAGAGGAAAATGCAGTGTATTTATCACAAATATTATTTGAAAAAATGCAGTTTGGTTATAGTAGTGTTCTAGGTGATCAAAATAATATTGAAACAGATATGTGCTATCAACTAGGTTTATTTATAATAGTTCCAATACTATTTACACCGTTTGTTTTTAAAAACATAAAAAAAGAAAATAGAAAGAATTATATATTAACATTAATTGTGGGATTTTTATCAATATATGCAGCATCAACACTATTTCCATATGATAAAATGCCAGAATGGATTTCTTTTATTCAATACCCTTGGAGATTCCTGTTTATTGCAACATTTACACTTACAATAATAGCAACAATAAACATAGAAAAAGTATTTGAAAAAATAGACATAAAGGAAATAATGGTATTAACAACTATAATATTAATATATGTATCACCATTAATATTGG
>CALXCH010000129.1 GCA_944386735.1 uncultured Clostridia bacterium | reverse complement strand
TATATCCTTTCCGGGCAAGAAAGTCTCACGCTCACGTTTTATGACCGGCAGTTTCAAGAACATGTGCTTTTAAAGCATGAATCGGCATTTTCCGATGACGGCGTCTTTTCTTTGCCGAGCCTTCGCCGAACCTCCAATATGGAACGGGTGGAGAACGACGGCATCCACTTCTTTTTCACCGACGGAGACGCTTTGTATTTGTGTACCGGCAATTCAATTGTTTCCCGCCAACTGACCACCGGCAAAGAAAAAACCTTGCTGACCGCTGATTTGCTGCAAGGCGTGTCTTACGCAAACGGCAAACTTTATTATACCGACCAAAGCTATCAGCTGTTTGTTTATGATTTGGAAACAGCCGAAACCACCGCCCTTGAGCCTGTTGCGGCGCTGGATTTCGTTGTAACCGGCGAAGCGGTTATCTACCGCAATTTGGAAGACAAAAGCAAGTTGTATTTCTATTCCGAAACCGAAGGACAAACCCGAAAATTGACGGACGCCGCTGTTCGGTATTATCAGTTTGTTCCCCAAGAAAACGCCCTGTATTACGCAGATGAAAACGACCGAATTTACTGCGTAGAACTTGATACCTTTGAGACGACGCACTTGCCGATTTCTTTAAAAGGCGAATCGTTCTTAAAACTTCCGAACGAGCAAAAGGTTGTTGCTGTTTCTTATCCGAACGGTGTCTTGCAAACAGAAATCTTAACATATCAATAAGCGAACTTCAACGCCCCACCGGCTTTTTTGCCGGCGGGGCGTTTTATATAACCTGCGCAAAGACTTGATACCTATCGAAAGTCCCTTAAGAAGTTAATGGCAAGTACCATAGTTTTTATTGCCGAACTATTTTAATTCCAAAATTGTCGCACAATAACTGTTAAATACTCGCTGCCCCAAGCCCCCGCTTCTTACCAACAACGACCATATCAAGAACTGCACTTTTATCAGTTTAGTACCCCCCTGCGAAGTTTCTGTTTACAAAAAAAGCTGCTAAGCAGATGAAAATGGCTGACATTATACCGTTTTTTTCTAATACAAACAGATTTAGATAGATTTCTTAGGCATATCTGTCTAAATCTGTTGTTTTATGCACTAATTTTTGAGCGCGCAACCCAATCTATCGATTTTTATGCTTGATATCCATTTTCCGCTTCTACATAACAGAAGTTTCCCTTTACGGCTATATTCAGGTCAAAATTTCTATTTTCGTTTGATTCATTCTCTTTATTATGCAACAAATAAATAAAGAGCATGAGGAAACAGTTGGTAAAACTGCAACATCATGCTCTTTAGCAAGAAGGGCGAGAGTTATTCAGGACATCGTGTCTGAAACAAACTGTTATTTTTACTAAAATTAGCAAAAACCGTTTTTAAACCCGTTCCCGACATAAACTGAAAATAGATAGATCGATTGCCAAGTGATAGAAATATTTTATGTGCAAATCAATATACCGCTCACCATAAAATTATCAAGCAACCAATCTTTTTAACTTGCCTGCAAACAACAAGATACACTCTAAAGTTAAACTCAGTCCACAAGGGACAAAGATGATTTTTATCCATTGCAATTGCACAAAATAGGAAACAACAACAGCAATAGATATCACCAATAAAATCAGCCAAGAAATTTTGCGAAAATATTTTACTTCTTTTTTCGACAGTGGCTTTTCTGTTGTATCAAGGGGACAAATAACAAATATGCAAATTGCAGATACCACACTCACAAATAGCAAAACGGTCCGAAAGTCATAGATTTTAGACAGCCTTACTACGGCCAAACAGAGGAATATTGAAAGCGTTGACAATATCTCGCATTTGGTTTCCGTTGCTGCGTGATAGCCGCCGGCATATTGTCTTATTGAAAAAAAAGCAACAAAAAAAACAATACTTTGGAAAAAAACATCCAACACAGCCCCTAATATTATGGTTAATATAAAAAATATTAAGTTCGAAAATAATATAAAGAATCCATATTGATATATTTCAAATTGATCATAACAACAATCAGGATTTTTTATAAATTTTCTAGCTGCGTTGCATGCTAACTTGCCAATCATTTTTTATTGGCTTTGCTTAATGTCTGCAATTCCTTTGGGACTTTAGGCTGGAACATCGCAAGGCTAGAGGTGCTGTTAATATTCATCTTCAATGTTTTGCTGACAAGTTTGTCAACGGCTTTTGTTAATGATTTTTTCATAAGAAATCCTCCTTTAATTTATTGGTATTTATTCAATACAACATATAAATAACAAAAAGCAAAGAAACGATCAATAGATTTAGATAAATGCGTTTATTTAAATTGACAACTGCAAAAATTTAAAATATATCGAAATTACTTCGTTAATAATATATAAATTACAACTATTTTAAAATTATTTCGCTATTGATTTGTTTTATTTGCAAAATATTGATGATACCATTATTTGATGGGTGAGGATATTATGGAACATAATTTAAAGCAGCTTGGAAATAGAATTTTTATACGGCGAAAAGAATTGGGAATCAGTCAAAAAGATTTCGCAAATCGCCTTAATATTTCCAACAACCATCTTTCGAATATAGAACGCGGGAAATCCGCTCCTAGCTTATTGCTGTTTCTTGATATTTGTTCTGAATTAAAGACGACTACAGATTACATAGCCTCCGGAACAATTTATGCGGATATTGACGATGAAATTATACAAAAAATAAAAAAATGCTCCATAGAGCATAAAAGCATTATATCAAAAATCATTGATGCTTTTATCCAAAACTGAATACTTGCAATAATTTTTTTACTATCGTATAATCAAGAATGATTATACGATTTTTTTTTATTTATAGGGGTTTTATGCGAATCGCGATATGTGATGATTTAACATAGTATAGGCGGTCAGTAAAGTGCTATACGGCTGAATATTTTAAACTTCGCCATATAGATTTTCATATTGATGAATTTGAAACGGGGTCTGATTTATTAAGGGCCGATGAAATTTATGATATATTATTTCTGGATATTGAGCTTAATGATTTAAACGGGATTACAGTTGCAAAAGAAATACAAAAGAAACACAAAAACACCGTTATTCTTATCGTTACTGCATATCACCAATATTTAGACGATGCAATGGATATTCATGTCACAAGATACATAGACAAACCCGTCACCCAAAAGCGCATTTTTTCAGCGCTGGATAAGGCGCTCACTGTCCTGAACGAAAGCGTAATCACGCTACACACAAAAGGTAACCAGGTGGTAAGACTTAAAGTTTCCGATATTATTTATGCTGAGGCAAAGCTGAAAGGTGTTTTTGTCTATACCCAAGAAACAAGCTACCGTATTAAAGAAACGATGAAAGAACTTCGCCTCATGCTGACCGCTTCCTGTTTTGCTGTTCCGCACAACAGCTATATTGTCAATATGAACTATATTGGTGTCTTTAAAAGAAATGAAATCACCTTGATTAAGCCCTATGAAACGATAAAGATTTCTATTGCTACCAGAAAACAGGCAGAATTCAAAAGGCGCTTTTTTGATTTTATAGACGAGGACATAGTCAATGACTAAAATAATAATAGATATATTTATGTATCTTTTCGAGTTTTTACTGCTTTGGTATTATTCGGATTCTCTGTTTGAAGCCAAAAGAAGCAGCTTAAAAAGGGGCTCCCTGATGCTTATAAACACTGTTTTTTTAGGTGCAGTATATCAGCTCAACATTACATATTTAAATGTCATTCTGATGTTTGTGACCTATGCGCTGCTTCTTTTTTATCTTTACCATATTTCTTTTAAAACAGCCGTGTTTCATGCCTTGATTTTCATGGTTGTGATGTTTGCCTCTGAAATATTGGTTATGGCGATAAGTTCTGCGTTGTATAAAGATTTTAACGCATTTGAAAGCAGTTCTTCTGCCTATGTAGTCATGATAACAACAAGCAAATTGATTTATTTTGGGTTGATGGTAATTATACTGAAGCTGTTTGCCCAAAAAGAAAACCATGAGCAATACAACAAATATTTTTGGTTGCTGTTTGTCATGCCGCTGACCAGTATAATGGTTTTAATTTGTTTCAGATATATTGCTTATAAAATGCAGCTCACACAGAGCATGAGCATTCTGTGGCTTTTGGCATGTGTCGGCTTATTGTTTGCCAATATATTGGTATTTATCATTTATGAGCATTCCTTAAAGAACACAAAAGAACTCTATGAACTGAAAACGATTCAACATCAGGAAGAACAAGACAAAAGATATTTTG
The DNA here is from genome assembly GCA_944386735.1 of uncultured Clostridia bacterium. Classification (GTDB taxonomy): domain Bacteria; phylum Bacillota; class Clostridia; order TANB77; family CAG-508; genus CAG-269. Next base: position 97 of record CALXCH010000129.1, on the reverse strand, counting down.
AAATCATTGAAAAATCAAATAAAGATATGCGTATCTTTTCGCATGATATCAAAAATCATTTGATACAAATTAGGAATCTTGAAAATATAGAAGAAGT
>CALXCH010000128.1 GCA_944386735.1 uncultured Clostridia bacterium | reverse complement strand
AGCATAGTAACAACTATCCAGAATGTAAATCCTATACTATATAGCATAGAATTTAAAGGTAAATTTCTATTATCTAACATTGCATCAAATTTTTCTAATGCTGGCATGTCTACTATTGGTGTTGCTTTTAAATCTAATGCCTTTTCTTGTTCTTGAGTTGTTTCAAATACTTCCCTTCCTACTACCCAGTGTACAGCCTCTGGATAATAATATCCATAACTATTACATAAAAATGCCTCAATTGCAGATCTTGGATATTTTAAACATAATTTAACCCATAATTTTACAAATCCTATTTTATCTTCCACAAAGGCTTCATCATCAAAGTTATTTTTAACTTGATCAGATATTTTAGGATAATAATAATCTGCTAAATTGTCAACTGGTAAGTATTTATATATTCTCCATCTTTCATCATCTGTTAAATTCTCATATTTTGTCATTCTTGCAAATTGTTGTAGTGGTATAGATAAAGCTTCTTTTGTTGAGCCCTCATCAATATCAAATAACGCAAAAATTGGTCCTTTCCAAATTCCATAAAATACTAGTACTATTGCTGTAATTACTATTAACTTTTTGTAGTTTTGTCTTGCAAATATAAAGATAAATGGAAGTGTTAGTACTACCACATATAATCCATTATTTCTAAACAAAATCACTAAAAGCATACTAATTACTAGTAAAACATTTTTCAATTTTGATTTCATAAAATGCTCTCTATTAACTGCAATTTCCGTCATCATTATTGTAAATATTAGCATAGCTACTGCAAATGGTATATCTTTCCACATTGTTATACTATATAAAGCATTTACAGGATAAAAAGCATAAAATAGTAATGTTAATATTCTAAATTTAATATCAACATTTCTCTTTGCCATATAATAAATAGCAAAAGAAAAGATACAAGATGTAACTATCATTTGAACTACACTATATATTGCAACTCCTATATTATAATTTCCAAGAAGTTTACCTATGTTCATTGCAATACTTATAAAAAATGTATGGAATACTGGGTGATGATTTGTTAGATTATATATTCCTAAGCTCTGACAAATTTGTCCCATAGAATCTGCTGTAATAACACCTGGATAATAATTTAAGAAATATGGTACCCAAGCTAAAAATATAATTCCCCATGTTATAAAAAATGTCCTCTTATTATTTGTAAACCATTTACATTCTCCTTTAAAAAATTCTTTTTTATCCAATAATAAATAAATATTTGCAATAACACCATAAATTAAAATCGCATATCCAAACCATTTTATTATGGATTTTGTTAATGTTATACTGCTTTCTAAAATTCCACTTAAATCTAAATATGTATCTATTGATTGTCCTACTACTTCAAAAGAAGCAAACAATACTGCTAAAATAGTACAACAGATTTTTAATCTTCTATTTTTTACTTGTGATATTTTACTAAGTAACCAATATGTTAAAACAAAAAATATCACGCACAAAATAGAATTTCCCGTAAAAGAATATTCTATAGCGGTATTTTTATCCATGTTCATATTCATCGCTAAAGTTACAAATACAGATAAAAGTACTATTATAAGCGGTCTTACTTTTTCATACGCCTTTTTCATTTTTTATTCTCCTTATTTTTTATTTTAAATTTTGATTAAAAAAGTCCCTAAATTGATAACATTTCTTTTCCCAGGTCCAATCTTTTATTTGTCTTAAATTTTCTTCTGACAATTCTTTGAATTTTTCTTTATGATCTAATAACTCTACCAATTTAGCTTTTAAATCTTCTTTTGCACGTTCTTTTAATATGAATTCTTTTTGCTTTTCTCCAAATGCATCTCTTACAATACCAACATTTGTAGATACAATTGGCACTCCTGACGCCATTGATTCTAATACAGGATTTGGATTTCTTTCATTTTTTGATGCACAAACATATAAATCTATTGAATTATAGTAATCAGGCATTTTATCATGAGGAATATATCCTTCTTTTCTATCAGCAAATTTCAATTCTATTGGATAACCTTCATCTATTAATTCTTGTAATGCTGGTTTTATAATTTTTCTTACTCCTTTTAAGTCGCTATCTCCTTCTGAGTCTGTAAATTCACTATTTCCTACCCAACCTACTTTTATCTTTCTGTTAGATATATTATTCAAGTTAAACCTTTCAAGATTTTGTGGTTTAAATTTTGTTGTATCAACGCCATCACTAATAACTGCAAGTGGTTTTTTATCAATATCTAAATTATTATATATATCTCTTAAAATTGTAGAAGATACAGTATAATTCTTAGCATATTTTGCAAATGATCTTGTTGTTTCAAAATTTTCTTCATCTAAAAATTTATGGTCATAGACTGATGTTGTTATATTAGTTTTACTAAAATACTTGTCCATAAATTCTTCAAATGTTAATCCCATATTATAAATATAACTTCTTACGTATTCATAATCTAAACAAGAAAGTAGTCCTCTCCATAAGCAATGAACTAAATCATATCTATCTGCTAATAATACTAATCTTACAACATTATCATCAAATACAGACACTGGAAAAATATCTATATCAAAATCATTTGATAAATATTTTTTTATTTCAGTTGCTATATTACAATATGCCCAACCATCTACATCATAAACAACAGCAATCTTTTTCTTATTACCTTTCCTACTATTATCAAGATTATTATCATATGGAAATTCTTCTTCCATATCAAATAGAAGTTTCATTTCTTGTTCAAAAGTAACATTGGTCATTCCATATATTTCTTTACTTAGTTCTTTTTTCATTTATTTTCTCCTTACAATCTTATCAATTTTTTCTTTAATCTTAAATGTCCTTGAATTCTTTATAGCTTTTATTTCATCAAGTAAAGCCTCTTTATCTCTCGCCATAATTCCTATTGTTCCTGATAAAATTTCATTTTCTTTTTTTAAAATATAATTTGATAATTTTGCTCTTTCTAACTCTATTCCTATATTTTTTTCTTGCTCCATATTCACTCCTCTTTTCAATCAAATTTTGTTTTATTATATCATATTTTTCATTGCTGTCAACGATATCCATTTAGTTCTTATTTTATCTTACAAAAAAGCTATAAGATAAAATTTCTATCTTATAGCTCCTTGTTTTATTCTTCTACATTAGAGATATTTATTGTATTTTTTTCTACATTTGTATTATTTTTCAAATTTTCATCTAGTTTTTCTTCTTCTTGTTTCTTATCTTCTATAACCTCTGGCAATTCTTCTGTTTTTCTTTCAAATTCTTCTTTTGGGCCATTTATTTCCTCTGGTATAATTTCTTCTTGTTCTTCTACCTTTGGTGCTCTCATTAATACATTTGTTTCTATTGGTTCAAATACCATCTTATTATCTCTTAACACTAATCTTGATGTATCTTTAAATATTCCTACTTC
>CALXCH010000127.1 GCA_944386735.1 uncultured Clostridia bacterium | reverse complement strand
TCTTTCCAATATTTAAACCACTCTAAATCTGTTCCTGGCTTACAGAAAAATTCCATTTCCATTTGTTCAAATTCACGTGTTCTAAATGTGAAATTTCCTGGTGTTATTTCGTTTCTGAATGCTTTACCAATTTGTGCTATTCCCATTGGCAATTTTTTTCTTGATGTTCTTAGTACACTTTTAAAGTCTACAAATATTCCTTGTGCTGTTTCTGGTCTTAGATATATTTCTGATTTTTTATCTTCTGTTACTCCTTGTGATGTTTTAAACATTAAATTGAATTTTCTTATGTTTGTAAAGTTTGTTTTTCCACAATTAGGACATGGTATTTTGTGTTCATTTATAAAGTCTATTAATTCTTGTTCACTCATTCCGTCTGCTATCATGTCTTTTCCTTGTTTATGTGCCCATTCTTCTATTAACTTATCTGCTCTATGTCTTGTTTTACATTCTTTACAGTCAATTAATGGATCTGAAAATCCTCCTACATGTCCTGATGCTACCCATGTTTCTGGGTTCATTAAGATTGCTGCATCCAATCCTACTACATCTTTTTGCTCTTGGATAAATTTCTTTCTCCATGCATTTTTTACATTGTTCTTTAGTTCATTTCCAAGTGGTCCATAATCCCAAGTATTGGCTAATCCTCCATAAATTTCTGATCCTGGATAAATAAATCCTCTGTTTTTGCAAAGTGAAACTAATGTGTCCATTGATTCTAACATAAAAATTCCTCCTTTTCTTAGCTAAAGAAAAAACTTTCCTCCTTAGCTAACTTAAAAATAATTTAGCTAGGGACGAAAGTTTCTCCGCGTTTCCACCCTATTTCCTAAATTAGAGAAATTCTAATTTAAGCACCTCAATTTAGAAGTTACTCCAAAGCTCCCCATGCTTATTTATTACAAGTATTCCACCATCACTTGCTCTCTATAAAATAAATTTTACAAGCATTTTTTCTTCTTCAACGTAACAAATATTATTTAATTTCATATATTTTATTATGATATAAGAAAAAAGTCAATAAAATTTAGTAAAAAATATTGATAATTTATTTTTTTTGTGTTAATATAATAACTGTGTTTCAAATATAGGGGTATAGTGTCAATGGTAGCACATCGGTCTCCAAAACCGCTTGTGAGGGTTCGAATCCTTCTGCCCCTGCCAAATGTTATATTATTTTATTATAGGGAATAAAACTAAATGTTTTATTTCCTATTTTTTATTCTTATTTTATTTTTTAAGGAGGTGATTTCTATTAATAAGATTTTAAATGGTATTATAGTCTTTATTATATTTTTTACTTTATTTATTTGCATCTTTTTTATTCCGACTTTTGGAAGTTCTAATAATCAAGAGGAAATAGATTCTGAAATTATTGCTTTTAATCCTGATGGTTTTGTCTGGCCTCTTCCTGGTTACACTCGTATTAGTTCTTATTTTGGTAAACGTATTTCCCCTACTTCTGGTGCTTCTTCTTCTCATTCTGGAATTGATATTCCTGCACCTCAAGGTACTAAATTTATTGCAGTCGCTGATGGCGAGATTACATTTAGACAGTTTTTAGGTGCTGGTGGTTATACTATTACTCTTTCTTTTTCAAATTTTAAAATTTCTTATTGTCATTGTGACCCAAATTTTATTGTTGAAGTTGGTGATAAAGTAAAACAAGGACAAGTAATTGGACAAGTTGGTCCTAAATATGTATACGGTGTTCCTGGTAACCAATATTCTGATTCATATGGTCCAACTAATGGAGCAACTACTCGGTTGTCATCTTCATTTAGGTATTCGTATTGATGGTAAATATCAAAACCCTTTAGATTTCTTTTAGTCTTGTATTTTATGTCAATTTATGTTATAATAGAAGCATAGTAAATGCTTTAGCCAAAGCAAAGTTAAACGTTCTTAGGAGGAACAAATGGCTACTAGTGAGAATCATACTATGTTCAATGAACCAAATTGGGTTAAGAACACTCTCACTTCACATTTTTCGGACTGTGAAAGTGAACTGTATATGCCAGATGGTCATAATGATGAACATTTTGAGTTCTGGCTTTATAACAGACGCGATTCTATGAAAGTTGGGTTTAGGTCTTATAGTGGTGGTATTCTAGTTTTGGAACACATTTCAGATATAAGAGAAAATCTTCGAGACAACTTGTCTCCTTTTGAACTTATATCTGGTTGTTTTGAAGGAGGTGCTCTCATTGATTTAAGAAACTTCCTTATGAATGAAGGACTTATTCCTTCTTACATTGGATGCAATGTTGAATCTATCGTCTTTAAGGAAATCTGGACTCCAGTAGTTGCAACTTCTCTCATGCACAATCCTCAAATTCTATATGCTATGTCTACTAGGCAAAATGACATTATATATGAAGGTTATATGGAGGAGTTTGCTGATGATTATTACTAAAGCTTTGGCTCACGCAACAGGCTAATTAGCCTATAATTAAAGAGCCACCTAAGGTGGCTCTTTACTATTTTTTATTATTTATTTGTATCATAGATAGATGTGTCCCAAATGTGACAAAATGTGTGC
>CALXCH010000126.1 GCA_944386735.1 uncultured Clostridia bacterium | reverse complement strand
GAAAATTTCCAAGCATTGTAGAAGATGAGAAAAAATTGAGACATCAAGAAGGGACAGAAAAGATACAAAAGTAAGAACAAGAAAATAGGAAGATAGAAACTAGTACTAATGAAGATATGTTTTAAAACTCGTTTTTAGAATTGTTTTTTATAAATTGTTTATTTATTTTTTACTTGTTGAAACTCTGATAAAAATAGTGGGCTATCTTACTAGAGTTGTTTTGTTTATATTATTGAGAAAATCTAAAATATATGATATATTGTAAACAATAAATATAAAATTAAAAAGATGGTATAAATTTAGTAAGGAATGAGAATATATGGATGAAAGAAAATTAATATATGAGGGAATAGAAACAGCATTTATAGATTATAACAATCAATCTAATGTAGAGTATAAACCACAATTTATTTCAAATGATTATAAAGAAGGAAGAAAAGTTATATCTAGCATAGAAGATGAATTGCTGAGGTGTGATAAATTTGATATTAGTGTTGCTTTTATTACTGATGGAGGAATTGCACCTTTATTGCAGACTTTTAAATTATTAGAAGATAAAAATATAAAAGGGAGAATTTTGACTACTGATTATTTAGGATTTAGTGAGCCAAAAGCTTTAAGAAAATTAGCACAATTTAAAAATATAGAACTGAAAATGTATATGACAGAAACTGCAGAAGAGGGATTTCATACTAAGGGCTATATGTTTAAAAATAAAGATATATATAGAATAATTATTGGAAGTTCAAATATGACTCAAAAAGCATTATCAGTTAATAGAGAGTGGAATACTAAAATTATTTCAACAGAACAAGGAGAATATGCAAAAGAAATTATAAGTGAATTTGAGAGGTTATGGGGATCAAAATACAGTTTATCCTTTGAAAAATTTATAGATATATATGAATTGAATTATAATATTATAAAAGAGCAGCGAAAAATAGTAAGTTCAAAAAAAATCGTACCTATTGAAGAATATAAATTGCAACCAAATAAAATGCAATTAAACTTTATAAACAACTTAAAAAAAATAATTGAAAATCATGGGAAAAGGGCTTTACTAATTTCAGCTACGGGAACAGGAAAAACATATGCTTCAGCGTTTGCGTTAAGAGAATTGAATCCAAGGAAAGCTTTGTTTTTAGTACATAGAGAGCAAATAGCAAAACAAGCGATAGAAAGTTATAAGAAGATATTTGATAATACCAAAAAATTTGGATTGCTTTCTGGCAATTCAAAAGATTTTGATACAGATTATTTATTTTCTACCATGCAAATGATGAGTAAAAAAGATATATACAAAAGATTTAAAAAAGATGAGTTTGATATTATTGTCATTGATGAAGCCCATAGAATTGGGGCAGATAGTTATCAAAAACTTATAAAATACTTTAAACCTAAATTATTGTTAGGAATGACAGCATCTCCAGAAAGAACAGATGGTTTTGATGTATATAAAGAATTTGATCATAATATAGCATGTGAAATTAGATTACAACAAGCTTTGGAAGAGAATTATTTATGCCCTTTTCACTATTTTGGTATAACAGATATAGAATTTGAAGGGGAAGGTATAAATGATGAAACACAATTGCGAGATTTTAATAAATTAGTTTGTGATGAAAGAGTAGATTATATAATAAAGCAAATAGAGTTTTATGGATATTCTGGAACAGGAGTAAAAGGTCTGGTTTTTTTTTTTTTAAAAAAAGAAGCTAAAATATTGAGTGAAAAATTTAACGAAAGAGGATTTTTTACAATAGCACTTACAGGAGACGATTCACAAGATAAAAGGGAAAGAGCAGTTGGTAGATTGGTTTCAAGGAACATTGAAGAAAAAATAGACTATATTTTTACTGTAGATATTTTTAATGAAGGAGTGGATATACCAGAAATTAATCAAATAGTAATGTTAAGACCAACACAGTCTCCAATTGTATTTGTGCAGCAATTGGGAAGAGGATTGAGAAAAGCTGAAGACAAAGAATATGTTGTTATACTAGATTTTATTGGAAACTATAAGAATAATTTTATGATTCCAATAGCATTATCAGGTGATAGAAGTTATAATAAAGATAATATACGTAGGTATGTTTTGGAAGGAGATCGTATTATTCCGGGTTCTTCAACTATTCATTTTGATGAGATAGCTAAGAAGAAAATATTTGAAGCTATTGATACGGCGGATTTTAATAATATTAAATTAATAAAGGAAAATTACAATAATTTAAAAAATAAACTTGGTCATATTCCTTCGTTATTGGAATTTGATAAATATGGAGAAATGGATGTACTTAGAATATTTGATAATAAAAGTCTAGGTTCTTATTATAAATTTTTAACTAAATATGAAAAAGAATATATGATTAAGTTATCTAATACTGAAGAGAAATTTGTTGAATTTATATCCAAAAAATTGGCAAATGGAAAAAGAGTCTATGAATTGGAATTCTTGAGGATAATGTTAACTAATAACGATAAATTAGTGAAAAGATTTAAAAATAGAATGAGAAAACAATATAATATAAATATCACAGACAATGAGGAAAGAAGTGTTATAAATATATTGACGAATAATTTTGCTTCGGGATCTAGTAAAGAAACTTATAAAGATTGTGTTTTTATTGAAAAAGATAATAATAATGATTATTGTATAACAAAGTTATTTAAAAATATGTTGAATAACCAAGATTTTAGGAGAATATTTGAAGAATTAATTGAATTTGGAATTAGTAGATATGAGCGATTTTATAGTAATAAATACAAAGATACTCAATTAGTTTTGTACCAAAAATATACATATGAAGATGTTTGTAGATTACTAAATTGGAAGAAAAATGAGGTGCCAATTAATATTAGTGGATATAAATTTGATAAAGATACAAAAACATTCCCTGTTTTTATTAATTATGTTAAAAATAATGAAATAAATGATAGTATAAAATATGAAGATTATTTTGAAAGTAATAACAAATTAATAGCTATATCAAAAAATGGAAGAAATATTAATTCAGAAGATATACAAAATTTCTTGAATGCAAAAGAAAAAGGAATAAAAGTGGAATTATTTGTTAGAAAAAATAAAGATGATAAGATATCTAAAGAGTTCTATTATTTAGGAAGAATGAATGCAACAGGTAAAGTAAAAGAATTTACTATGCAAAATACAAACAAAACAGCAGTAGAGATAGAATGGCTATTAGAAGTACCAGTAAGAGAAGATATATATGAATATATAACAAATTAAGGAGGAAAAAATGAAGAATGTTAAGGTTGTTGCAGCTATTATAGTTAATAATGACAAAATATTTGCAACTCAAAGAGGATATGGAGAATTTAAGGATTGGTGGGAATTTCCAGGAGGAAAAATAGAAAAGGGAGAAACACCAGAACAAGCATTAATTAGGGAAATACAAGAAGAGTTAGAAACAAAAATTAATGTTAAGGAGAAAATTGATACTGTAGAATATGATTATCCGAATTTTCATCTTTCAATGGACTGCTTTATATGTAATATTATAGAAGGAAAATTGATACTAAAAGAACACGAATCAGCAAAATGGTTGTCAAACAAAGAATTAGACAGTGTAGATTGGTTACCTGCTGATAAGATAATAATTGAAAAAATAAAAAAGAAATACCTTATAGAAAAAGCAAAGGGTGTAAGTACAAAATATAATAAATTATAAAAAATAAAGATTAATAATTATTGTCTGGGACAAATTATTATGATAACATATGAAGCAATGAAAAAATCTTTTTTAGATGATGCAATAGAAGATGAAATGAAGAAAAATATAGAAAAAATAAATAAGCAGACTTTTATTATAAAGCCTACTTTTCTCTTATTATTTTTTTGTTGCCTTTGAGATATTGTAATATGTTGTGAAGGAAATAATAAAACGGAAGAAATTTATTTTTAAAATTTTAATATTAGAAAATGCATTATAAAATTTTCTACTGGAAATAGCACAGATCCAGTCGAGATTGTTAATGATTTAATAAAATTTGTAGATAATGAAATTGGAAGAGAAGATGATGAAAAATATTATGTTGTTTTAGATACGGATGTAAACCAAGATAAACAAAGTCAAATTGATAAATTTAAGAAAATAGCTTTGGATAATGTAGCCCAATTTATAACTTCAATTCCAACATTTGAATATACAACAAAGAATATCATTCAAGTGAAGAAGTTTAAAATGATATAAAAGATAAAAAAAAGGATATACAAAAAGTATGAATACATATCCTGTTTTAAGAGATAAAACGGATAATGCTATAAAAAATGCTAAAAAATTTGAAAAGCATCATTTGGATTTAAGACAAGCTTTAGATAATGAAAATTGCAATCCTTATACAGCAGCATATAAAGTTGTAGAAGAATTAATAAAAAGAAATAATTAATACAGATGAAAAGCAAAGTATGAAAGTAATTTTTTAAATTACAGGATTATTTTGCTTTTAATAAATTTATAAATGGAGGGAGAAAATGTCAAATTTAAAAACAGCAGATATAATTATAATTCAAAAGATGATAGAAAAGAAAACAAAGGATAAAGGATTAGTATGGGATTTTACTAATGCTTCGTTTAAGGACTTTGTAGAATCATATACTGGATTAGATATATATGATGACAAATATATTGCAGAAGATGGTGGTTCAAAAATGAAACGTTTAAAAATGTTCTTAAAAGTAGAAGAAAACACCTATGTAATAATGTTATTACAAGGGATTAGTGAGTATGGCAAAAAGAGAAAGTTTTTTTGTAAGAGTAATATAGAAGAATTAGAAAGATATATAAGAAAACTGAAAAGACTTGAAAAAAATTTAAAATTTGACAAAAATATATTTAAAAGTGAAAAAAGGGTAGAATTATTAATAAATGATATAAATGAAAAAGTGGCTAAAAAACAATTTGAACTAGCAATAGATAGAGTTCATACGTTCTTTAAAGGTTATATAGAAACAATATGTGAAAGTAAAGGAATTAGTATACGAAATAAATCATTAGATGCTCTATATGGTGAGCTACTGAAATATATTCATGATAATGAGATTCTAGAAGAGGGAGTTACTAGGGACATATTATCATCTTCAAGAAAAATAATGAAAAGTTTTGATTATGCTAGAAACAATAGGTCTTTTGCACATACAAATGATATAATGAAGCAGAATGAAGCAGAATTTCTATGCTTGTATATTATAGATTTGTATAAATTTTTAAGTAAAATTAACTTGGAGAAAGATAACTCAATTGCATAGATATAATTAAAAATAACATAACATTTAAATATTTTATTATTATGATAATTTACGTGTAAAATAATTGATGTAGTTATAATATATATTATAAGGTGAAATATTTGATTCTACTATGGAAATAATAGAAAATATTGCTTATAAAACTTTCTTTTTTGGAAACAATATGATATAATATATTATAGAGAAAAGGAGAGTTTTGTAATGTTAGGAGAAAAAATTAAAAAATATAGAGAAGAAAAGAAATTGACTCAAATGGAAGTTGCGGAAGTATTAGGAGTAAAGCCGACTACAATATCTAAATATGAGGCTGGAACTTTGGAACCTAATATTGAATCATTAAAAAAATTAGCTGAATTATTTGAAGTTTCAGTTGATAAATTAATAAAAGAAGATGAATTTGATGTTTCTAAAATAAATGTATTAGAAGTCTTAAGAGAGCAAAAAGAAATGAAACTAAAAGGAAATTTGTATCATAATACACAGATAATCTTTGCATATAATACAAATCATATTGAAGGAAGTAAGCTAACAGAAGACCAAACAAGATACATTTATGAAATGAATACTTTATCAACAGAAAAAGAATCAATTATAAATTTGGATGATATTATTGAAACTACTAATCATTTTAAATTAGTTGATTATATGTTAGATGTAGCAGATGAAGAGCTAACAGAAGAAATGATTAAAGAATTTCATAAAATATTGAAAGAGGGAACGTCAGATAGTAGAAAAGATTGGTTTAATGT
>CALXCH010000125.1 GCA_944386735.1 uncultured Clostridia bacterium | reverse complement strand
TTATATTGTTCTAAAATTTTTTGTCTATAAAACTCTAATCCAAAATATCCTTTATTTTCTTCATATTCTTCTGGTGTTAATGTTCTTTGTTCAAATAGTGCTTGATAAGCAATATCTCTTACTGGATAATTATTTTTCCAAGTTCTAGTTTCTTTTATATTAATTCTTATTACAAATGCAAATATTAATACAAATATTATACATCCTGTAACTATTTTACTTATTTTTATGTTCATTTTATCTGTCCATAGTGAATATATATCTACTATTCCCAATACAACAAGTGGCCATAACGGTATTAAACATCTTTCTATTGGATAAGGTTTTCCTAATATCATAGATGGTACTATTAATGCAATTATTAATGCTAAAATCACACTAAAAAATGGTCTTTTTAGTATTTCTTTTCTAAAAAATAATATACTTACTATTATAAATATTATCCCTATTATTGAAACTACTATATTTATACCTGAATTTTCTACAAACATCCAAACAAAATTCTTCTCTAGAAATCCTATTATTGTTAATCCCTTTGCTTCTCCTGTCCCGCCAAATACTGGCTTATCCGAACCTGTTACAATAAAATGAAAAATCACTATATATATTAAAAGAATTGCTATTGGTATAATTTTTATTATATTTCTTTTTATAAATTTTATTGTTTCTTTTTTTCTAATTAACTGCATTAAATATATTAAACAAATTGCAAATAGTGATAATATACTTATTGTATTAGAATAACATGCTAATAATCCAAAAATCACACTTATAAAAATATTTTTATCGTCATAATCATTTTTTGATTTTTTTTTAAAGAAATAGCACATCCATATAGTAAAACTAGTTGCCATTCCATATCCTCTTGCCAATCCAAAAAATTCCATAACATAATAATTTAATACTAATCCTGTGAACAATAAATATTTATGTTTTTCATCTCTTGAAATCATATAGCTACCTATAAAGTAAAATATAAGCATAATTATATTTGGTAATCTTATGATAAATTCATTATATGGTATATTACATAATTTATCAATAATAGCTATCATTACGGTATTTAAAATATGATTATTTGCTAAATTACTACCTATGTCTATTAATTCTTTTATACTAAAATTTTTTGCATAAGCTATATATGTATATGCCTCATCCCAAGTAATAGCAGAAGTTGCAGCCCTTATCAGCACAATAGTAAAAATCATTATAGATAATCCAATTACATATATCAAAAAATTGTTATTTTTTACTTTTTTAACAATTTCATTCATCTTAATTTTCCCCTTTACCCTTGAATAAATTCTTCCACTAATTTACTACATTTAATATCAAACTCTTTTTTCCATTCTCTATATAGAGCCATTATTTCATCTTTGTGTTCTATACAATTAATTATTCTTTCTTTAATGTATTCTGGATCATCTTCTTTAGTTAGAATTACATACTCACCTAATTTTGTTCCTACAAAAAAATCGTTATTATTTCCAAGCAAACATGGAACTCCCATTTCAAAACTTTCTAAAGGAAACATCGGTCCATTTTCAGTAAATGTTGGGTATATATTTACTTCATTTTGTTGGATTCTTTCTAATAATTCCTCTGTTGGAATATAATCATCTACACTTGTTGTTTCTAGCCCTAAAATTTCCGTGAATTTTTTAGCACTTTCATTTATTGGAACAACATCTGCAATTGAATTTGGTACTAATTTTATAGCACTTAATGAAGTATATATATTTTTTAATTCTCTTGAATCTGCATTATAAATTCCTATTTTCACTTTATCTGATTTTTTCTTTTCTACTCGTTTTATATTATCTAAATGTACATTATTTTGTAACTGAAAACTTTTAAAACCTACTTTTTTATAAAATTCATACATTATACTTCTTACAAAAGCAAAACTATCTATTTTACCTTCTTTGTATAAATTCATAACATCTTTATTTAAATTCCATGTATAATCTGAGAAAAATTCATAACAATTTCCATGCCAGATTACTTTTGTTTTTATATTATTATTAAGTTCTTTAATTTTCTTTAAAACATCTACCCAGCCATCAACAATCTGGCTAAATATTACTGATTTAATGTTGTTATTTACAACCGCTTCAGCAACTTTGTTTATGTTCTTCTTTCCAAACACTTGCTCTAAAGGAACTATGTTTTTAAAAAGTCCTTTAGTAGAGTTTGCAACACCAAGCCAAGTAGGATTGTAGAAAACAATATAATCTTTATCTTTATACTCCTCAAGTTTCTTTACTGCTAAATCTACTTGTTCTGTATAATGTTTATTTTGTTCTCTAACATTTTTACCGTTAACAATTCTATATTTTAAAGAACTTAAAATATGGTAAATCTTTTTAATTACTCTATATAAAAATCCATCTTTCTTTATAAATCTTTTAACAAAATTTTTAAGTTTTTGCATATGATTTCCTTTCTATTTCTCTAAAAATTTATTTCTATTTTCTTCTGCTACTTTGTTATACTCATTTTTCCACTTTCTGTATTCTTCCATAACAACTTGTCTATTTTTCAAGCAATCTTCTATAAGTTTAGAATTTATAATTGGGTTATCTTCAGCTTTAGTTACAATATATTTATCTAATATTTCATTACCATCAAATAAATCAGAAGTATTACCAATTATACAAGGAACACCTTGCTCCATACTAATGAAGAACACTGGGTGAAAATACTCTGTAAATGATAATGAAACATTAATATCATTTTTAATTACCTTATTAATTATTTCATCCTCATTAATGTTCTCTATTTTATCTGGTTTACTTTCTATATTCATAGTAGTTAAGAAATCTGTCATTCTTTCATCTAGTTCATTATAATTAACATTTGAATTATCTAGCATTTTACCAATACACAATTGGTTAAATATATTCTTATCCCATGTGTAATTTAATGGGTAAATTCCTATATCTATTGTTCCATTCTCTTTCTTTACTTC
Organism: uncultured Clostridia bacterium; assembly: GCA_944386735.1. Classification (GTDB taxonomy): domain Bacteria; phylum Bacillota; class Clostridia; order TANB77; family CAG-508; genus CAG-269. Next base: position 3,825 of record CALXCH010000125.1, on the reverse strand, counting down.
TTTTTTCTTATTACTATCTAAAATATAATTTTCCATTAAATAAGAACATTTATATCCTAAACTTTTATAAACTTCATACTCTCCTTTTCTTAAGAAAGCCATATCGTCTACTTTTCCTTCTTTTGATAATTCTAATAATCTAAAGAAATTATTTCTTTCATATTCATAATATAAAAGGCTATCTTGTGTATTAGAAATTACTTTTACTTTAATATTTTTTTCTTTTATATAATCAACTAGCTTGTCCCAACCTATTTCAAAACCACTAAAAATAACTTGTGTATCTCCTTTTTCTATTTCTTCATCTATTATTTTTACATTGTGGTTGTAATCAAAGTCTGTCCAACCTAAATTAATTTGCCTTGTATTTTCAAACATATTTGTAATACATATATTATCTTCTGGCTTTTTATCTCCATATAGTAAAATATATTTTTCCATATTCATTTCCTTTCTACCACTACTAAAATTGGCATTCTCCTTCTTGTGTAATAAGATTTAATGATCTAATACCTTCATTTGCGCTTATATCTTTAATCAAACCTTCTATTTTATTATTAGAAAGTTCATAAATAACATCTGTACTACTACTAGAAACATTTTTTGATTTTACTCTATACTTTATCTTGTTTTCTTTTAAAACTTTTGTTATTTTTTCTTCAGCATCTAAATTATCTAAAGTTGCTACTAATAAATACGGTATTTTATTTCCTGGTAATCTTTCAAACACAAGTAATGCTATTGTTAGTATAATTGCAAGTACAAAAACAATAGAATAAACTCCTGCACCTATAATAATTCCATTACTTATTGACCAAAATAGGAATAATAAATCTTTTGGCTCTTTAATTGCTGTTCTAAATCTTACAATTGAAAGAGCACCAACCATACCTAAAGAAACAACTACATTTGCTTGCATTGACATTACGACTGCAGCTGTAACCATAGTCATAAGTGCCATTGTTACATTAAATTTCTTAGAATAAATTACATTGTCACACGTAAATTTATATACATAATAAACGATAAACGAAAATAATAATGCAACAAGCATTGTTGTAATTACATCATCTAATGCAATTGAATTATTAAAATTATCTAAAAAGTCACTTTTAAATATATCTGAAAAACTAATCTTATCCACTTTTTTATTCTTCCCCTTATTTTATTGCTTTTTCCATTCTTCTTCCATTTAAATATTTTGAATAGGAGGTTCTCTCTAATGTATTTATACTAATAAGCCATGCTATATAATTTGGTATAAATTCATCATATTTTACTTCTAATATTCTCATATTATCTTCTATAATCGGTACATGTTTATTTTCTGTTTTAAAGAAGTCCTCTGTATTATAATCTATAGAAATATCATAATCAAGTGTTAGCCTTACATTTCCTACTTTATAAACATATGGTATTCTATTATAATTTATTATAACAACTGGCCTATACCCATAAAATTTTGTTTTTAATATAAATTCATTTAATAATTTATCATTTTCTTTCTTTATTTCTAATTTTCCATTTATCAAGTCTCCAACTTGTTCTTTAGTAACTCTACAAGATGTTTTATGTGTCATATTATTTATTTTAAACTTTTTTTCTAAACAAATATAACTTGAATCATAGTTATAATAACGTATTCTATATTTTTCCCTTTTACTAATTCCATTTACTACTTGATAATAGCTTGTATCTTGATAATCATCAAAATATAAACTTCTTATAAAATAGCTTCCATCTTCTCTGGTATTTTTATCTGTATCTAATAAAAATGATATTCTCTTTTTTATTTCTTCAAATTGAAGTTTGTTTATATAAAATTTTAATTCCTGCCTAAATTTTTTCTTTTCTTCCATCTAACCACCTTTTACAAAGAATTTATGTATTCGTCAATTACATCATATCTTTTATCATACCAATTTTTGATCCATTCTTTTTCATTTTGTATATTTTCATTATTTTTATTTTTTTCATTTTCCCTTTCTAAAGCTCCAGCTTTGTTCAAATATTCATATTGTTCATCAATTAAATTATTTATTTTTTCTTTGTTCAAAGCTGATTTGCCTAAAAATTTCCATCTTTCTTTGTAACATGCCTCAGTTTCATCATCTGATTTTGAATAAGTTTCAACTACTTCTTCTATCCTATCATACTGTTCTACATAATTTAACTTTTCTTCACTCCATAACATTCCAAATGTTAAATCCAAATCCCATGGAGTTATTAATACTTTAGTAGCTTCTTTATTATTTGCTATTGAAAAATATATATTTTTAAATTCATAGTTATCAGTAGCTTGTGTAATTAATAAAAATATCTTATGATTTATAGCATTTTCTACATAAAAATTTTCTTCTAAAGCTTCGTAACTTATATCTCCAGTATAATATCTTTTCATTTTATCTAAAATATTTTTCCAAGCCTCAGGATATTTACTAGCTTTTTTGGGATATTTCATCTCAAATGGACCAAATGTTTCAGATTGTACATTATCATAATTATCAAAGTCAACTAGATTCCAATTAACTCCTTTAAGTAACACTCCTGTATCTTTATCTAAATGTAATAAATCTTCATCTATCGTTTCTTTTAATAAATATAGCCCTGCATATTCTCCATTTGCATATAATTCAACAAATTTTGCATTTAAATCTGCATGTTCTTCATCACTTAAATCTGCATTCATTCTGTTCCATATATCAGATGCAAGTTTAGTTCTAATACAAGATGCATCTGTTACAAGTGCATCTAATATCCATGTTCTTGAAGGGTCCATTCCTAATAATCCTATATCAATATTTTTATCCAATTTTATTCTATATGATTTTTTAGGATATCCTGCTGTAGAAGAACCTCTATATCTAGCTTTTGCATCACTATAATACTGTTGTTTAGTACCATTTTCTTTATAATCTGGATCTGTTATTGTAAAACCTGTATATGTATATTCTGTTCCTATTTCATCTTGATTAAATGTTAGTGAAATAGTTGGAAGATTAGTAAGTTTTATTGTATAGCTATCTTTGTACAACCATGTTTCTACATCTATTTTTATTACTTTGTCATAGTTTACATCTTCAGAAACTTTAATCTGCTTTCCAAATTCTTTGTCATCTATTTTTGATTTTATAAAATAATTAGACTTTATCTTTATTTTTAATATATTATCTTCATCTTTTAAGTTAACTGGAAAATAATATGTATTACTACTAGAATCATATGTTAATTCTACTCCATCAATTGATATTCCATCAATTATATTTTTCTCTGTTTTTTGTCCTTGAATAGCATTTTTAATAAGCTCTAAATATCCATTATCATAAAATAATACCACTATTATAGCTAATAATATAATTATTAAAATTGCTAGTAAAGACATTTTTAATCTTTTTCTTTGAATGCTAATCAACTCTTTTACCCTTTCCCTAATAACTTCCTTATAATTGATTTTATATCCATTAAGGCATTCATGTAACCTAAATTATTATATACTATAAATGCTTCTTTCCAACTTTCTTTTCTTAAAATATTTCTACATTTAAATATATTAAGTTTTTGTATTGTTGTTAGTTTATCATCTTTTTTAACATACTCTGCTGTTCCAAATGTATCATTAAATACCATACTGTAATATGCTTCTATTAATTCTTTACTTGGATTTGTTTTTGTTCTCCTAATTAACTCATACACACATTGTTTAGTTTCTTCTGCTTCATATGGATGGTATTTCATATATTCATTAATAACTTTTGCCCCTGCAAGCATTCCTTCTTGCATTGGTTTTATGTACTCACTTACAATTTTTGTTTCCTCGTCTTTTGC
>CALXCH010000124.1 GCA_944386735.1 uncultured Clostridia bacterium | reverse complement strand
TATTGCATTTTCATATACTGGTATTGATGCTAAAACTGGTATTTTAAATTCTTTTTCTATATCTTCTGCTGTTTTTATTGTTGTATCTAACATATTAGCTATTAGCACATATATTACTGCTACAACTAAACCAATAAATGCAAATATTATTACATCTCTTTCATGATTTATGTTTGATGGTGTATTTTCTGCTTCTGCTTCATCTACTACGTGAACATTATTTATATTATATATTTCTGCAACTTTCTGAGTAAATACATTTGCTGTTTCATTTGCAATTTTAGCAGAATCTTGTGAATTCTCTGTTGTTACAGATATTCTTATAACATCTGCATCATCTACTAAACTAACTGATACATTGTTTTGTAATTTTTCCCATGAAATATTCATACCTAAATTTGATATAACTTGGCTTAATACATCTTTGCTTTTAACTAATACACTATATGTTGAAACTAATTTTGAGTTTAATGTTACATCTGTTGTTGTAATTGAATTTGTTGTATCTCCTGTGCCACTTTCTGCTCCTGTTAATACTAATGTTGTTGATGAGGTATATTCTGGTGTTGTAAATCCTACTGTATATATTACACCTAATGCTATAAATATTAATACAATTAATATTATATATACCTTTTTACTCCAAAAAATGTTAAATAATTCTTTTAAATCTAATTCTTCCATATTTCCTCCCATATATATATCTTTTGAATTCATACTCTTATAGTATACCTTTAACTTTATTTTTTTGCAATATTTTTAACAAAAAAATTCAAGATATTATTACAATATCTTGACAATCCTTTAACATTGGCTTTTTTACTTTTTAATATTTTATATCTCTTGATTTTATTTTAAAAACTATCATTGATATAACCGCTATAACTACTGCTATTATTAATACACTTTTTATCCCTGCTGATGGAAGTCTTGTTGATGCTGTTGTTTTATCTATATTACTTCCCTGTATAGTTGCTGTATTAGTACTTACATTCTTATTTATAGAATTTGTATTTGTTGGATTTGTATTTACAGAATCATTTTCGGTTGTATTTTCGCTATTTTCACCAGTTTCAGGATCTTCTGTTGGATTATTTTCTTCTCCTTCACCTTGTACAGTTACAGTTATTTCTTTATTAAATGTAGAATCATTAGCTCCATCTGTTATTAATATGTTATTAAATTGTATTTTTCCACTTGTTCCTGGCTCTACTCCATCTTTTATTGTTAAAGTTATTTTTGCTATTTGAGTATTGGCATTTGCTACATCTGTTTCTCCCAAAATTGTTTTAGTAGTACTCTCATAATTTACTGTCCAACCATTTAAACCTTCGACATCAATTCCATCAAATACATTTTCATCATATGTAAGAGTTCCTTGGTAACCTAATGGTTTTCCCTCTTCTATTCCCGTAAAACTTCCTAATGATAAAATTAATTCTATTGTTTTATCTGTATCATTTACAGTTGTTTGCCCTTGTACATCCATTTCTATTTTTGTATCAGCTGCAAAACTATTTATCGTTCCTAGTGTAAGTATCATAATTAAAATTAAAGCTATTAGTAGTTTTCTTTTTTTCATTCATAATTTCCTTCCTTCGCATTATTTTTTACTATTTTACCATTACTTTCCTTTTTCGACAACAACCTTTATTTTAAATTTTTGTTACATCTTTGTTACAAAAGCATTACTAAAATAAGTAATAAAAAATATATTATTTTTTATATTAACATAGATAATTAATATTTAGTATTTTATTTTTCTAGATTTTATTTTAAATATTATTGTTAAAATTATAAGTACTACAATTGCAATTATTATATTTCCTTTTACACCAGTATTTGGCAATGAACTACTTTGCGTAGTTGAGGAAATTATATTTGTTGGTTCTTCTCCAGATACTGCAGTAACTTCTTTTATCTGTTGAATCTTTTGTGTTTTTCCTATTGAATTTTCATTTGTTAAATTAATTGTTATTTGTTTATCTTTTGAAACTTCAAAATCACCATTTGTTATTACAAAATTTTTTAAACTTATTGTCGTTTTTTCTTTATTTGACACATTTTCACTATTTATCTTAAAACTTATCTTTGCCACTTCGGTATTTGCATTTCCACTTGATGTATCTCCCAATATCATATTATTACTATTGTTATAAGATACATTCCAACCATTTAATCCTTCTACTGTTACTTCTTCAAATATAGAATCATCATATTCAATTGTTCCAGTATAACCGAAGTGGCTCTCCTTCGGTTATATTCACAAATTCTCCTAATTCTAATGTTACTATTATTATATTATTATCTTCTGTTGCTTCATAATTTTGTGTATCTGCTTTTAGATTAATATCGATTGTTGCTGCCTGCACTACTAATGGCATACACAATACTGTTAAAACACAAATAACAAATATTCTTAATTTTTTCATATGCTTACTCCTTAAGTTTCTAATCCTAATATTATTCTTCTTATTTGTACTAAATCCTTAATGTTTATAACTTCATCTTTTGATAAGTCTGCTGCCATTGTTTGTAATTTATCAAATTCCTCTAATCCCAATATTTCTCTTCTTATTTGCACTAAATCTTTTATATTTGTTATTCCATCTTTTGTTATATCACCTTTTACAACTATATAAAAGGTTACATTATATTCTGTAACTAATTTATCTCCTGTCGCTACTATTTCGTCATTTTTTAATAAAGTTTCATTTCTATATACATTATAATCCACATTTCCATTTAATTTTTGTTCAAATGTTTCTAATGTTGTATTCTGATTTACCCCAATTATATACTGTCCATCTAGCTTATATTCTTCACCATTCGTTTCTAATTCGTCATCATCTTCTATGTCTGAATCTGGTGCTTCTGGCTCTGATTGATATTTTATTTCAAATTCTATTTTAGTTCCATTTCCAGCACTATCTTTTACTATCAAAATATATTTTCCAGCTTCTTCAATTGTGTTTCCTAATTCATAATTTATAAGTTCATCATCTTTATATAATTCTACAGTTTCTATATCATCAGAAGATGATGTAGGAGTTATTGCTTCTTTATATACTACTCCATTTTCTACTCCTGTTATTTCTGGTGGTGTTTTATCTAATTTAATTGTATATCTTAATAAAGTATTGTCATCATCTGATACCTGAACAGTAATATCTCCATTTTGTAATTCTTCTGCTTTTAATGTTATTGATGTATTTTCTTCAGAGATTCCATATTCAGTAGTTCCAAAAACTTCTGTTTTCAAATTTTCATGATAAATAAATGAATTACTATCATATAGATTTCTATATAATTCCGGTAATGGAATTTCTACATTTTCCCCTACTATTTTTTCTTTTATTTCTACTGTTATTGTTTGGTTATATGCACTATATTTTTCTAAATTACTTAAATTCTTTAAATCCTCAAAATTTGTTATATAGTTATTATCCATATATAAATATTGTAAGTTAGAACATTTTGCCAAGCTACTAACATCATTTATTTGATTTTTATTTATGTTTAGATTTTCTAATCCATCTAGTCCTTCTAATTCACTTAGGGAAGTTATTTGATTATTACTTATGCTAAGTATTTTTAATCCTAAAATATTTTGCACACCTGATAGTGAACTTATCTCATTATTGTCAATACTTAATTCTTGCATGTTTCCAGAAATATTTTCTATACTTTTTATCTTGTTATTACTTAAGTTTGCTTTTTCTAAGTTAACCAATTTACTTAAATTAGGTAAATTCTCTATTTTATTATTTGCAAATGACATATCTACTAAATTAGTCCAATTACTTACTACATTTATATTTGATATATTATTCCCATCTAAACAAATATATTTTAAATTCAAATTGCCAAGTGCATCTATATTTTCTATTTTATTATTTATTGCTGTTATATTCTCTAATTTTTCTAAATTACCTAATACACTTATATCAGATACATCATTTCCACTAAAAGATATTTTCTCTAAAGATTTAAATCCACTTAAAGGACTTAAATTACTAATTTCATTCCAGTCTAGAAATATCCAAGTTATTCCTTTATTAGCAAAAGCTTCTATTCCTGATAAGTCTTTTATTTCTTTTCCTGCAAGTCTTAAAGAAGTTCCTCCTGCACCTTCTACTATTTTATCTATATCTGAACTATATATTCTTGTTTTATCTTCTTCTCCTACCGCTTCTTTTGCTAAATTTAATATTTCTGTTCTTAGATTTTCATCTTTAAATGTATCTGTTATATCATCATCTTCTGCATATGTAAATTTACAAAAGAAAATACAAACAACAAATAATATAACTGTTATTATTTTCCTTTTCATACAAAAAATCCCTTTCTACATACTTATTATAAGTATATAAAAAGAGACCTTTTTATTCAATATTTGTTACAGAAATGTCATACAAATGTTATTTTTGTAATATTTTAATTATCATTATTAACTATATTACTCATATGCCTATAATATTCTTCATATCCATTAAATATTGGCTTCGTATTCATAAAAGTATGAATAACTTCTTCTTTATTATCTCCTTTAAAATCAAGATTCTTTATGAATTTTTCTTTATTTTCTTTATTTCTTTCTAAGAAAATTATTCTAAAATGCCCCGTTTCCTGTATTTTAGGAATTCTTCCATGTTTTTTATAAAAAACTTTCGCTTCATATTCTGCATTCTTCAATAAATTCGTTTTTAATTTTTTATAATATTCTTCCAAAGTAGATATAACTTTTGCTGGATTTCCTGCAGCAATACTATTAGGCGGTATATCCTTAGTTACTATAGAACCCGCTCCTATAATTGCATTGTCTCCAATTTTTACTCCTCGCAAAATAGTTGCTCTTTTTCCTATAAAAACATTATTACCTATCTCAATTTTTCTTCCTCCACTTGGTAATATTTCTCCATAAGCACTTCTTAATACTTCCCAACTATAATCATGTGCTATAATCGCAACATCTTCCGCTATCTTACATCTTTTCCCTATTTTAATATAATCTTTCCTTTTTATATCTATTTTCATAGATGGGGCATTAAAAAAATATGTTTCTTCCCCTACTTCACATCCAATCTTATTTAGATATTTGCATAATGCTTCAGAATTATATTTATTGGGATATACTAATTTCAATACTATTTCTTTTATCATTACTTTCTCCTATTATTACTCATATTTTTTTCTTAAATATTTCTCTTTATCTTCCTTATTCAGATTTTTAGTATAATCATATTTATCCTTATTTTTTTCATAATATGTTTCAATACTTTCTATTACTTTTGCTGGAACACCAACAGCTACGCTATTATTAGGGATATTTTTTGTCACAATAGCACCACAGCCTATTATACAATTATCTCCTATAGATACATTTGGCATAATAATACTATTCATTCCAATATGTACATTATTTCCTATCTTTATTTTTCCAAATAAATCTGCATTTTTTATTTTTTTCAAATTTCTAATAACCCATACACCACCATCATGTGTAATTAGCTTACATCCTGAAGTAATTCTCACATTATCTCCTAGCTCTATTAAATATGGCTCACTTCCAAAACTAACATCAGCATATATTTCACTATTTTTTCCTATCAATGCACCACTTCTTCTTAATAATTTTGCCCTGTTTTCAAATCCAAAAAATCTAAATATGATTTTTTCTATAAAATTCATTGCTTATTCCTCTTCCCTAATTATAGTTAAATATTTTGACTTATCAATTAACTCTAGGTCTTTGTAATTACCATTTACAACATTTCCATTTAATTTAATTGTATAATACATATCATTTTCTTCATCTATTTCATATTTATATACATATTCTATTTCATTGTCAATTTCTATTGTATTATCAAAAATCGAAGCATTTGATGATTTAATTGTAATATTTCCATTTTTTATATTATTTCTTTCTATTTGTATTATATTAACATATTCTAAATTAATATTATAATTTTCTAAAGTGTTGTCGTTTATTACAATTTTTTCTAATTTGTTACCATTAGATGTATTTAACTCTGATAAATTAGCTATTATTTCTCCTTCTGACAAACTATTTTTTTCTATTTGTACAAATTCTTTTGCATCGTTTATTCTAATTGAAGCAGATATTTCATTTTCATAAATTTTTGCATTATTTACGCCCTCATATACTTGTATTGCATAATTTCTACCAAAATCATAAAATTTATTATTATGAATATTTATGTTGTCTATATATTCATCTTTTTGATTAGATTCTAAGTCTATTCCCGCTTGTGGGTTTGAACCGATTTATATTATGAATTTCATTAAAATTAATTTGTATATTACTACCATCTATGATACTTATTCCTTGTCTTCTGCAATCATGTATATTATTGTTATGTATGTTTATATTAGTTGCTCTTGTAGAATTATCTTCATTTTTATACTTATCTATATAGATACCATCTCCTATAAAATCGGATATCTCAAGATTACTTATTTCTATATTATTTCCTCCTTTTATATGGATTCCATATCCCCATTGATGTTCAGATTGTATTGAATCATAATCATGTTCATTTTTATCTCCTATTAATCTACCATTAAACACTTTTACATTTGACTCGTTTTTTATATAAAACATTTTATATCCGTCATATGAATTTTTTTCTATTTTTAAAATGGAATTATTTAAATCCAAATTAATATTCGAGCACATTATAATCCCTTTTTTTTCTTCATCTATTTTTATTAAATATGTACCACCTTCTAATTTTATATTTTTTATATTATTTTTATAAGCATATACAATTGCTCTATTAATTCCTTTAGTTGTTTGTTCAGAATTTGTGCCATCTTTTGATATATTAAAATAATTATTATTTATAATGCCAGTATTCAAATCAATAGGTTCCCCATCAAATTGTTCCTTTAAAATATTAATTTGTTGTTGTATATTTCTTCTTAATAAAAAGCTACACATAATAATTATCGTTAATAATATTAATAAAACCGCAAAAATAGTTTTAACACTTTTCTTTTCTATTTTTAATTTCTTTAACAATATTCTTTAACTCCTCTTTATTAATTTCTTTCAATGAAAATAGCATACTACCATATATAACAATTCCTATTAATACCTCTGATATTACCTTGAAGACTACATTCATTGATGGTGTAAAGTTTTTAAATAATAATATTCCTATACACATT
>CALXCH010000123.1 GCA_944386735.1 uncultured Clostridia bacterium | reverse complement strand
TATTTTTATCTAATTTTTCTATTATCTTGTCAACTTCTGTAGAACTTTCCAGTAGTCTCTTTTTATCACAAGAATTATAAATAGGTACTATTTTTTCAGAATTTATTCCATAGTTTTCTACTAGATCTTTCTTTACTAATTTAGATAAAGTTACTATCTTATCTGCTTTATTACATATGAATTTCAATTTAAATTTTTGTTTGTAAAAAAATGAAGGTAAATTTCTCTCTGATGTAATAACTCTTTCTTTTCCTTTGCTTAAAATATTAACTAAATTTGCTCCTTCCATAAAACTAATCGCCACATCAATATTTTTTTCTTTCTTTATTTTTTTTACTTTCTTTATTCTTTTTAGAAAAACTATAGATTTTTTTAATATATTGGATGTTGCTGGCAAATTTAAATCTATTAGTTCTCCTGAATAATCATAACAAATGTTTTGAGCATCAAAAGTTATAATAAAAATATTATATTTATCTGATAAATCTTTTGACAAATTTGCCGCAGCCCTTTCCGCTCCTCCATTTTTCAGTTTTTGTATTATTATTGCTACATTTTTTTTCATATCAACATTTCTTCCTTATCCTCATCTTTTATTGTTATTCCTAATGTTAGTAAAACAACATATATTGTATTCCATACTGAAAATCTCAATATGTTATTTTCTACAATACCTTGTATTAATGCAATTATTAAAATCATTACTATTAATGTATAAAGATTTTTCATTTTTAATTTTTTCTCATTCTTCCATTTCTTTAAATAGTAAAAAACTAGATATATTGCCCAAGCATAAAATAAAACTGTTATTATTAAACCATAGTTAGCTAGCATTGTAAAATAGCTATTAAACATCGTCAAATCCATTCCTGTTTTTTCTAATACAATATTTCTGGATGCATCTAACCCTTGTCCTATTATAAGACTATCATCAAAGACTTCTGGCATAATTGCCCATAATTGATCTCTTCCATTTAAGTCAATTAATTTTAAACTATCAAAGTTTAATATTAGATATATACCCACTATCAAAACAGCTATTATACCCCCAATAATTATAAGTGATATAAATCTTTTTCTTTTTATTGAAAGAATTTTTATGCCTATATATGACAATGGTATTAATACTATTGCTAACCTTGATCCAGCAATATATACTCCAATTAATAATAAAATCATATATAAATAATTAAATATATTTTTTTTATTATTCTCTTTATTTATATTTATTAATATCATATTAATAATAAAAGCATATAATATAAGATATGAAAAAGTATTTGGATTTTTAGTTAACGAAGTTACTCCAAATCTTCCTAGACTATTTCCCATAGCTCTTTGTGATAATTGTATTCCACCTATATTTACAACTTGTCTATATTGTGTTTCTCCATTTGTAACTTCGTATGGTCTTGGAGTCCCTCCTAATATTCTTACTACCAATCCATATGCACATAAAAAAATTACAAATCCTACAAATATTTTTGCAATAAGTATAAATGTTTCTTTCTTATTATATGTAAGACACACTATAAGATAATTTAAAATAATATTTATAAATACTAATGTTGTTGTAATTATAGTAGTCTCTCTATACTTACCAAATAGATCTATAATATATGTAAAAAGATAAAATATTATAATAAATGTTAATATTTGTATTTCTTTTTTATTAATATTTCCATCTTTTCTTTTTATTTTAATTAACAATATTACAATCTGCACTCCAAGTATTCCAATTGTTATCAAAGTTGTAATTAAATTAAGTGCCATTAAAATAACCGGAATTATGATGGCAATTATTGTTAATTTATCTATATTTTTCTTATCTTTTATACTTTTCATATGTTAATTCCATCCTTAATAATAACTTTCATATTCTTTAACAACTTTTTCTATAGAATACTTTTCTTCTATTATTTTTCTATATTCTGGATGTCTTTCTGTCTTGCTTTTTAAAATTCCACAAATTTTTTCCGCAAGTTGTTCAGAATCACCTATTCTTACAATATGATCTTTATTTGGAAATATTTTTTCTGTGTCACCTGCATCAGTTGCAACGCATTCTATTTCGCAAGACATTGCTTCCAAAAGAGTGTTCGGAAACGCTTCTCCCGCTGAATGAAGAACATATAAGTCACATGCAGAAAACATATCAGGTAAGTTATTTACTAACCCCATTAAAAATACATCCTCATCAACTTTTAAATTGTTTTTTTCTATAATACTTAATAGTTCTTTATTATCTTCTACAAATCCATTTCCACACATGAATATTTGAATATTTGGACATATTTTTTTTACTATGCCCATTGCAGTTACAAAATTAGGCACATCTTTAATTTTATTATATCTAGTAGCAGAAATAATTAATTTTGAATCTTTTTTTATTTTATTATTAGATTTTAGTAATATATTTTTTGCATCTGGATTATATTTAAATTTTGTTATTTCACATCCGTTTTGTATAACTTTTGTTTTTCTTTTATCATAACCTATATTTTCATGTACTTTTTTAGCCTTTTCGCCATTATATATCACATTTGTTATATGCTTACTATAACTAAAATAAGAACATATTTTATTTATGATTCTTGTAGATGTTTTCATAACACTTCTATCTATGTTTGACTGTCTAATTCCAAAATTTATCTTTTTTGTCTTTGCAAATTTACCACAGAAATAACCAATAAAATTTGAAGCATACATCCAGCAAAATAGAGTATCAACTCCATTTAAAATAGAAACAATACCTGAAATTGTTTTTATAGGATGCTTTTTTATGTCAAAAATATATACTTTTATATTATTCCTACTCATCTCTTCTTTATAGCCTTCTAATGGTAACAATGATATAACCGAAATATCAAATTTATTTAAATTTGCATATTTAGTTATATTATATAACATCTTTTGGGCTCCTCCACCTATTGCAATGTCATTAATTAAATGAACTATCTTTTTTCTTCTTTCTTTCATATATTTGCTTCTCCAAATTACTTATATAATTCTAAATTATCTTTATACCATGTCACAAAATTTCTTATACCTTCTTCAAATGAAATTTTAGGATTATAATCTATTAATTTTTTTGCTTTAGATATATCTGCATATGTTCTATCAACATCTCCTAGCTGCATTGGTAAACGATTAATAATAGCTTTTTTTCCTAATGCTCTTTCAATGGTTTTTATCATCTCATTTAAAGTTATCGGCTCTGATTTTCCTAAATTTAGTATTTCATATACATTTCTATTTTCTTCAACATACTTAAAAGCTTTAACAATTCCATCTATAATGTCTTGAACATAAGTATAATCTCTTGATGTTGTTCCATCTCCAAATACTGGTATAGGCTTTCCTTCTAAAATCAATCTTGTAAACTTATTAATCGCTAAATCTGGTCTTTGTCTTTCTCCATACACAGTAAAAAATCTAAGCATAATAACATTAAAGTCATATAACTTATGATATACATGACACATCACTTCATTTGCCTTTTTTGTTGCTGCATAAGGACTAATAGCAAAATCAACGATATCGGTTTCCTTAAAAGGTACTGTCTTTGTGTTTCCATAAACAGAACTAGAAGACGCAAAAACAATATTCTTTACATCATTTTTTTTCATTGCTTCCAAAATATTTTGACTTCCCAAGCAATTTACTTCTTGGTATAAGATTGGATTTTCTATAGACGGTCTTACTCCTGCCATAGCAGCTAAATGCATTACATTATCTATTTTATTTTCTTTAAAAACTCTATCTACATCTTTTTGATTTCTTATGTCTATCATCTCTATTTTATAATTCGGATTTTTTAAGTTATGCTCTATATTTTTTTCCTTTATTTTTTTAGGATAAAAATCATTAAAATTATCTATTATAACAACCTTATTCCCTTCATTTAATAATCGATCCGCCAAATGTGATCCTATAAAACCAGCTCCTCCAGTTATTAAATATGTTTTCATTTTTTATATTCCCTTTCTTTTTTTATATTTCCCAACATCCATGGGCATATTTTATTTACAACTATTTCTATTATCAAGCTTAAAACAATAGATATTATAACAACAATTATAGAACATACAATTTGTTCTATAACATTTCCTGTTTTTAATAAATTTGAAATTGATGTTATTTTAGTTTGAAAAACTAAAACAAAAATCTTATGGAATATTAAAATAGCCATAGTTCTTTTTCCAGCATAATCTAGCACTTTATTATAATGTATTTTACTTATTAAAAATGTATATCCTATAACACTAAAGAAGGCAGAAATAATGAAAATAAAATAATTTCCATATTCATTATGCATATACATAACATTAGTATTAAAACATTGTATAATGCCTCCTATGATTATCAGAGTCAAACTTATACATACAGTTAATACGTTGTTCTTTATAACCATACTTTTCCTATTACTAATTATCTTTCCAAGCGCAAAAAATGCCAACATACAAATTGCAATATCAAATCCCCAAGGCATCCTAAATGGTAAGAAATAATAATCTAACATTCCTATTGCTATTGAAAACAGAATAGTTATGTAATATTTATTTTTACTTTTATTTTTTTCAACAAAATAAAATATCATTTCTGTTACAAACAAACATGGTAAAAACCATAAAGATGAGTTTTGTCTCAAATAATTATCATTTCCATTTCCATAAAATATTCCAATAATTGAATGTTTTAAGTCAATATCTATATCATTTCTATTAAGATTACTAGCTATTGTAGCTCCTAAAATTAAAAATGGTATTAAAAATAGAACAGCAAAAACAAAATATGGTATCATTATTCTCTTAAATTTCGTTTTAAAAAATTTTTTAAAATTACAATATTTATTTATGCTAAATGTAAGTCCCGAAATTGTAAAAAAAAGTGCAACATGAAAAGAACTAACATATTTATATAATCCTTGTAATTTATCTGAATAAGCAATAGTATGAGACAAAACAATTAGAACCATAGCTATTATTTTTGCTGCATCTATCCAATATATTCTTTTACTTTCTTTTTTTTCCATTTAATTCCTTCCTATAGAGTAATACTCTACTCCCACTTTTATCATTTCTTTTAAATTATATATGTTTCTACCATCATATACAAGAGGTGTCTTCATTAACTCTTTATATTCCTCTGGTTTTACATTTTTTATTTCATTCCATTCTGTAAATATAAAACATACATTAGCATCTTTTAGTGCTTCTTCAGGTGTTTTTACATAGTTTATTTCTGTTGGATATTTCTTTTTATAATTATCTTCTCCAACTGGATCATATGCATATATACTTGCACCTTTTTCCAATAATAGTTTTACATTATCAAGCGATGGAGCTTCTCTTAAGTCATCTGTTCCTGGTTTAAATGTTAAACCTAATACTGCTACTTTCAAATTATTAAATGTTATTAATCTATCAGAAGCCTTTTTAAATAATTTTGTTTTTTGCTCGGCATTTACATCTACTGCTGCTTCTACTGTTCTTAATGTATAACCATGTTGTTTAGCAAGATACTTTAATGCTTTTGTATCTTTTGGGAAACAACTTCCGCCATATCCAATTCCTGCTTTTAAGAAATTATTTCCTATTCTTGGGTCATAGCTCATACCTTTTGCTACATCTTCTATATTTGCTCCTACTAATTCACAAAGATTAGCAATATCATTCATATATGATATTTTTAATGCTAAGAAATCATTTGAAGCATATTTTATCATTTCTGCACTTCTTCTACTTACAGATACTATTGGTAAATTAAATGGCTCGTATATTTCCATAAGCATTTTTTCTGCTTCTTTACTTTCTGTTCCTATTACTATTCTTTTTGCTTGTAATGTATCTCTTACTGCTGTCTCTTGAGCTAAAAATTCCGGATTATTTGTGACTTCTACTTTTACATCATGTACTAAAAAGTCTTTTATAAATTGTTCTACTTTATCATTTGTTCCAATTGGTACTGTTGATTTTACAACTACTAAGCAATCTTTTTCTATACTTTCTGCTATTTGTCTTGATACTGTTGCTATGTAACTTAAGTTAGCAGAACCATCTGGTTGCTCTGGTGTTCCAACTCCTATAAATATTGCATCTGCATCCTTATATGCTGATTTATAATCTGTTGTATAATCTAATCTTCCCTCTTGGTAGTTTTTTCTCATTAATTCTTCTAGGTCTTGTTCATATATTGGTGATATGCCACTTTTCATAACTTTTACTTTTTCTTCATCAACATCAACACACATTACTTGGTGTCCTCTTTCTGCAAAACATACTCCAGCTACTAATCCTACATAACCTGTTCCTGCTACTGCTATTTTATATTGTTTCATTTTTCTTTCCCCCTATATATTCATAATTTCTAACATTCTTTTATTTATTATTTTAATATCAAATCTTTTTTTACAATACTCGTAACTAGCATCTGACATTTTTTGTAAAATATCTCTATGCCCTATTAAATACATCATCTTATCTGCTAAAGCTTTGCTGTCTTTTATTGGTACAAAATAGCCATTTACTCCATCTTTTACTGTTTCTCTGCAACCAACTGTATCTGTTGTAATTATTGGTCTTCCCATTGATAAAGCCTCAAGTAAAGTTCTTGGAACACCTTCTCTATAATAAGAAGGCAAAACAAAAACTGTTGACTTAGCTATATATGATGGTACATCATTAGATTCTCCACAGTAATTAACAATATTTGTATCTAAAAATTCTTCTCTTACTTCATCAAGATTTAAAGCCGCTTGTGTTTTGTCCTCTGCCCCTACATATAAAAATTCAGTATCTGGATATTTTTGTTTTACAATTTTTGCCGCTTCAAAATATTCTTTAACACCTTTTTGTTTTAAAATTCGTGATACCATCAAAAAAACATTTCCAGTAGGTAATGGATTTCTTTTAAATCTATCCATATTCACACCGGAACCATCAACAATTTCACATTTTTCTCTTTTTAAATATTTTCTATTAACAAATTCTTCCACATCATCTTTATTTTGGAATATTATTTTTTTATTATATTTAAAAGCAATTTTGTATCCTAGTCCACATATTAATCTTAATATTTTAGTTTTAAAATTATCTACTGCATAAACATATCCGAAGTCCTGTTACCATTGAATACATTTCTTGTATTTTTGCCCTATGTGCTGCTATTGAACCAAATATAACTGGTTTTATAGTATATGCAAATATTTTATCTGGATTTTCTTCTTTGATAATTTTTGTCAATTCTTTTAAATAAGATAGATTATCAAATATTGTTGTGGAATTTTTATTTAATTTTATTAGCCTACATCTTGCACCTAATTTTCTTAATGTTTCTTCAAAACCAGATTCAGGACAAACTGCTACGATTTCATTTCCTTTTTTAGAAATATCTTTCATTAAATCTCCACGAAAATTTATAAAAGTGCTTGTTTTGGGTGCTATCATTAAAACTTTCATCTTTATGCTACTCCTTATCCTACTTTAGTCATTTCTTTACTTTCTTTTAATTCACTTATTTCTTCTTTTATTCCATCCTCAGTAATTTCTGCATTTGTCTTAGAAAATACTGTTGCAATTGTTTCAAATAATATTTTTAGATCTTGCTTAAAACCAATATTATCAACATATTGTAAATCATAATCTATCTTTTTAAAAATATTAATTCCATTTCTTCCTTTAACTTGAGCTAAACCAGAAATACCTGGTAATACATCTACTCTTCTTTTTTGATTATCATCAAACCACACATAATATTCTGGTATCCATGGTCTCGGTCCAATAAAACTCATTTCACCTTTTAATATATTAAATAATTGTGGTAATTCATCTAAACTTGTCTTTCTAATAAATTTACCAACTTTTGTAACCATCTGCTCATGAGATAATTTACTATGTAATTCTACTCTTTTTGTTGTCATAGATCTAAACTTATATGTATTAAATTCTTTTAAACCTTTTCCCATCCTTCTTGATTTGTATATAATTGGGCCATTATCTTCTGCTTTAATACAAATAGCAATGATTATCATTGGAATTGCAAAAACAATTAATAACACAATAGCCAAAATAAAATCAATTAATCTTTTAAATCTTATGTACATTTTTTCCCCTCTATTCATTTTTCTATTTCCTATTAATTATACACTTTTCTACTAGATTTTTTCAATATTTCTTCTGTGTTACATTTTTCTTCATTTGCCATTTTCTCTCTTTTCATATTTTAACATTCCAACTTTTTCTTTTCAAGTATTTTGTGTAATTTTATAAACTATTTTTATAAAATGTCATTTTGGGTCAAAAATTGTCCTTTTATAATATATATATAACAATATTTTTACCATAAAAATACTCCCCACCATATCTTTACTTTTATCAAACTTTTAGGGAGCATCGTTCTCTATGTTCTTTCATTTATGTTCTTATTTTGCTAAAATTTACACTGCTTTGCCTCTATCTGTATATTTTTACTGACAGTTTTCTATATAATTTTATCACTAACATAACAAGTAAAATTCCTAATAAAACCCCCATCGTATCTATTATTACATCAGTAACTTGTGGACCTCTACCTGGTATAAAACATTGGTGTATTTCATCTGAGGAAGCATAAATTACACCTACTATCAAACTAATAGAAATTCTATTCATTTCCTTTAATTTATACGTACTACACAAGGCCATAACCAAAAATCCAACTACTGCATAAATAGAAAAATGTGCTATTTTTCTTACTATACTT
>CALXCH010000122.1 GCA_944386735.1 uncultured Clostridia bacterium | reverse complement strand
TAAGGGAGGAAAAAAAGTTGAATAAGAAATTTAAAATAGTATCATCAATAGCATTAGCTGGAATGTTATTAACAGGTGGTTTAGGAATGAACAGAGTAAATGCAGCAGGAACAAACCCAGTAGAAGACAAATACACAACAAATCCAGTAGCTGTATATAGAAAATTAGTAGAAGGAAAAACAGTTGTACCATTTGTATTAGCTAATAAAGATGATGTATTAACTATAAATGATATTGTAAACAGCGATATGTTTAAAGGAACAGTAGAAAGAGTTAATGGTAACACAGTTTCTTCATTAGATTTACCAGTTGGAACAGGAGATACATTTACAACAACAGATGGAACACAATATACTATTATTGTATATGGAGATGTTGATGGAGATGGAGCTCTTAGTGCAAGTGATGCTTATTTAGTTGAACAATATCGCTCTGATATGATTGGTTTAACTGATGTACAAAGAGAAGCAGCAGATATAGGACAAAATAATGGTGCAGTTGATGCAGGAGATTCATATATAATTAAAAGATATAGAGTAGGATTAGAAGATACAATTATCGAAAACCTACCACCACAAGAAGAAGTTGTTGAAGAATCAAACTATAGCATGACTGTAAATGAAGGTGGATATATCAACAATGTAAATGATGATTTAAGCACAGTAGAAGTAAGCTTAAAAGAAACTTTAGATAAAGGAACAACATTAAAACTTGTTGTATCTGATCAAGATGAAGCTACACCAGATGTAGAAAAAGATGATGTATCTATTCCAGCACATACAGATTATGTTACAGTTTCAGGCATTGATTTATCAAGCTTAACAGATGGAACTATTACAGCAAGTCTATATGATGGAGATAAATTAGTAGCAAAATATGAAATTGTTAAAAACACAGTTGCTCCAAATACAGCAAATGTAAGAACAAATCGTGTAAGTACAAGAAGTGCTACACTTTCATTAGAAAGTATGGGAACAAGTGATGTAACAAAAATAAGATATGTTGTATTAGATAAAGATGCTGCTGAACCAGAAACAAAAGCATTAACAGAGTCTTTAAATGTTCAAAACAATAAATTAACAGATGTAACAATTGCAAACAATTTAGAAACTGGTAAAGCATACAGAGTATGGTATATTGCTGAAAATGAATATGGTTCAATAGCAGGAATGAAATCAGCTGTTATAACTACTGATAGTGCAAGTGTAACAACTGAAACAAAATTAGCAAAAGTTGAAGCACCAGATTTAACAGCAAGTGCAAATGCTAGTTTCAAACTTGTTAAAGATGAAGATGATACAGCTAGTCATACATATGTAGCAACATTATATAAAGATGGAGTTGCTATAGCAGAAAAAGATAATATAAGTGTTGATTCTGTTTCATTTACAAATGAAATAGCAAATGCAGGAGTAGGAACATATAAAGTTTCTGTAGTAGCAGAAGGAAATGCTGAAGGAACAACTGAGACTTCTGAAGCAACAGTATCAGACGAAGTAACAGTAACAGCATTAAAAGCAGTAGAAAACTTAACAATAGCAAACTTAGAAAATGATGCAGAAGGAAATGCAGTAATATCTTGGGCAAATCCAAATGGAAAAGATGATTTCGGAGCTTATGAAATCGACTTATATACAGTAGATGCAGAAGGTAAAGAAACATTAGCTCAAGATAATATAGCATGTGATAATGATAAAAATGAGGTTAAAGTAACAATAGCTGCAAATAAAATCTATGTTGCAAAAGTAAAACTTACTGCAAAAGCTAATCAAATGGCAGTTATAGGTTCAGACGAAGTAGTTTCTGATCAATTCTATAGAGTAGAAGCTCCTAATGTAGTTTCTGCAACAGTAGGATCAACAAGTATCAAAATTCCTGTAGAACCTATAGAAATACCTAATAAAAATGTAACATATAAAGTAGAAGTTTATAACGTAAATAGCCCTTATGATCCAACAAAACCATCATATGTTTTAGATTCTACAAGAAATGTAACAATTGATGAAAACAAACAAGTAACAATTGATGGTTTAAAACCAACAACTCAATATGCATTTAGATTAATTGCAGTTGTAGAAGGAAATGAAGTAGAATCTAACTATAGTTTACCAGTTACAACTTTACCAGTATTTGATAAAGTAACAGTAACTGATGATGTAGAAGCTGCTATGAAAGAAAATTCAAATAAAGTTATGCTTGATGGTAATACAATAGTTATGAGTGGAGCTAAATATGATACAACTACAATAACTGAATTACAAAATGCTAAAACTGTTATTGCTAGTTTACAAGCCGGAGACGTTGTAACTATGAATGATGATGCAACAGATGTTTCTATAGTATTAGGTGGTAGAGCTGATAATAGAACATTTGATACTAATGATATATTCAAAGATTCAACAGTAGATATTACAAGCAACGCTTATACAAAAACATTAATTGGAACATTTAAAGCATTAACATTAAATGGAACAAATTCAATATTTGATGTTAGTGGTGTAAAAATGACTGATAAAAATACAGATATAGTTTTAACTGATGGTATAGAAGTTACAGCAACTTCAGATAAAAACTATAAAGTTGAAGCTGGAGCAGAAGTTATAATCAATGATGTAAAAGTTACAACTGGTGAAGAATTAACTTTAACAGCTAATTCAGGTAAAAACTTAAATGTTGATGCAAATACAACAGAAAATGATATAACATTTGAAAACACTACAGCTGGAGATGCTAATATAGTATTTGTTGGTGCAGATGATAATACATCAGAACAAAGAGGAACAGTTACAATTAAATCAGAAAATGGAAAAGTAATTGTAACAGCACCAAAAGTAAATGTAAGTGCAGATATGAAAGTTGAAGTAACTAATGGTGAAGTTGAAATTACAGATGCTTCATTAACTGGAGATAAAACAGTTACTGTTTCAGCTGATGAAGGAAAATCTTCAAAAGTACTTGCTAATACTGTAAATGCAGCACCAGAAGTATTAAAAGGTAAAACAATAGATTTTGCAACATATAAAGATACTGATGAAGGTATAAGAGCAGAATTTGGTGAAGAATTATCACAAAAAGATGTAGAGGCAATAAGAGAATATGCTAATTCTTTCGGACTAAACGGAACAAAAGCAACAGTTGTTGTAAAAGACAACTTAACTTCAGTTGAAATTACATTACCTGGAGATGCTCAAAACGTTACTATTGGTAACTTAAAATAATTTAAATTAGCTTACCTAAAAATTTCATATATATATTTTTTAAAAGAGTAGAATTTATAGAAATTCTGCTCTTTTTCTAATGTATAGTAAAAAAGTTAAGTTGATAAAGACTTTAGTTTTATGTTTTTGGGATAATTATAAAAATTCTATATAAACCTCTTGAGAAAATTTAATTTATGTGATATAAATGTAGATACAGTATAAATATTGTTTAGTAATATAAGAGATATTAATACTATAATAAAAAGTATATTTTTTTTTTTTTTTTTTAAAAAAATGAAAATATATGTGTATTTAGATGAGAGTGGTTCAATACATAAAAATAGTAAAACAAGATATTTTGC
>CALXCH010000121.1 GCA_944386735.1 uncultured Clostridia bacterium | reverse complement strand
ATATGTTTAATAAAAAAATTGTATGTGTTGTTAAAAAAGAAAAAACTAATTGAAAGAAAATTAAAAAATAAAATAATAATAAAATAATTAATAAATTAAAAGAATAAATTAATTAAATAAAAGAATAAATTAAATAAATAAAAAATAAATTAAATAAATAAAAAATAAATTAAATAAATAAAAAATAAATTAAATAAATAGAGAATAAATTAAATAAATAGAAAATAAATTAATTAAATAAAAAAATAAATTAAATAAATAAAAAATAAATTAAATAAATAAGAAATAAATTAATTAAATAAAAAAATAAAATTAAATAAATAAAAAAATAATTAATAAATAAAAAATATTAATAAAAAATATTTAACTATAAAAATAAATAATTTTAAAAAATGTCTAATAAAAAATCATAAAAATAATTTAAGACTTTTTTTAACAAAAGAAAACAGAAGGAGATATTTATATGAAATAAAAAAATAACTATTTATTTAGGTTACATTAAAATTTAAATTATAAAAAAATAAAGAAAAAAGACTAAGTAAAAGTAAAAAAATGGATTCAACAATGTAGCTAAAAGAATTAGGCATTAAAGGAAAAGAGAAAATTGTCGAAAATGTTTGTAAATTGAGACTAATTAAAAAAGAAAGTTTACATATAAAAAAATAATAAAACAATAATGATTAAAAATTAAAAGATGACTAAGTATTGTAAAGAGAGACAAACCTATTGAAAATGAAATTTAAAATAAAAGAATTGAGTTATATGTTTAATAAAAAAATTGTATGTGTTGTTAAAAAAGAAAAAACTAATTGAAAGAAAATTAAAAAATAAAATAATTAAAAAAATAAATAATTAAATAAAAAAATAAATTAAAAAAATAAAAAATAAATTAATTAAATAAAAGAATAAATTAAATAAATAAAAAATAAATTAAATAAATAAAATAATAAATTAAAAAAATAAAAAATAAATTAATTAAATAAAAGAATAAATTAAATAAATAAAAAAATAAATTAAATAAATAAATTAAATAAATAAAAAATAAATTAATTAAATAAAAGAATAAATAAAAAAAATAAAAAATAAAATAATTAAATAAAAAAACAATCAAATAAATAAAAAATATTTAACTATAAAAATAAATAATTTAAAAAAATGTCCAATAAAAATTACAAAAATAATTTAAGATTTTTTTTAACAAAAGAAAACAGAAGTAGATATTTATATGAAATAAAAAAATAACTATTTATTTAGGTTACATTAAAATTTAAATTATAAAAAAATAAAGAAAGAAGACTAAGTAAAAGTAAAAAAATAGATTCAATAATTGTAGCTAAAAGAGTTAGGCATTAAAGGAAAAGAGAAAATTGTCAAAAATATGTGTAAATTGAGACTAATTAAAAAAGAAAGTTTACATATAAAAAAATAATAAAACAATTATGATTAAAAATTAAAAGATGACTAAGTATTGTAAAGAGAGACAAACCTATTGAAAATGAAATTTTAAATAAAAAAATTGAGCTATTTGTTTAATAAAAAATTTTATGTGTTGTAAAAAAAGAAAAAACTAATTGAAAGAAAATTAAAAAATAAAATAAATAATTAATTAAAATAATAAATTAAATAAATAAAAAATAATCAATTTATTAAATAAAGCTTAAAGGAGGATAAAAATGGTAAAAGAAAAAATAGAAAATATATTTAATAAAAACAAAAAAGAAAATAGTGATAATTTTTTTGAAGGAGTAGTAGATAAAAAAGATAAAATTTCACCTGCATATATAAATATGCAAAATCCTAAATATTTAGAAATTGATAACTTATATTATGGAGGATTAATAGTAGTAGATTATTATAGGGAGCAAACGGACATTATTCTAAAAACATTAATAGAGACTAATATTAATATGAATATTTCAGTTTTTTATGAAAGACAAGATCCATTCAAAACTATAAAGGATTTGACCTATCATATAGGAAATGTAGGCGTAGAATTAAAGGAAAGTAATCAAAATAGAGAAGATATAGATATAGCAGCTTTTACATATAATGATGCCAAATACATAAGAAAAGAGATACAAGTAAATAATGAGGATATTTATTATTTATATATTTATATTAGTATATATGCTGAGAGTATAAAAGAATTGGAATACTACTTAAATAAAATAGAGGGAATTGCTCAAAGTAAGGGAATGCAAACTAGACGAGCTAATTTTAGGCAAGAAGAATTATTTTTATCTTGCTTACCTATAATGGAAAATAATAATAGTATAAAAGATTCGGCAAGGAGAAATGTTTTAACATCAGGATTACTTGCGACATATCCTTTTATATCATCTACTATATTTGACCAAGATGGAATCTTTATAGGGACTAATATATATAACAATTCTTTAGTTTTTATTGACAGATATAATAATCAAAAATATAAAAACGCAAATATATGTATATTTGGCACAAGCGGAGCAGGTAAATCATTTTATACAAAACTATTAATATTAAGATATAAACTATTGGGAATCAGCCAATATATAATAGATCCAGAAAGAGAATATAATCATTTATGTAATAGTTTAAGAGGAACGCAAATAAAAATTGGGCCTAATTCAGATACATATATTAATGTATTAGAAATAAGAAAAGAGAGTTTGGAAGAAGGAGAAAGTGGATATTTAGCTACTAAGATAGGAAAGCTTATAGGATTTTTTAATTTAATATTTGGCGAGTTAAATGAAGAAGAAAAGGCTTTAATAGAAGAAAAACTAATTGAAACTTATAAAAAGAAGAATATTAATTTTGATGATAAAAGTTTATATAAAGAAGTAAGAAAAAATAAAAAAATAAGTAAAGTATTTAAAGAACCGGTAGATATGCCAATATTAGAAGATTTATATAATATTTTAGGAGAAGATGAAAGAACTAAAAAATTCCAAATAAAACTTATTCCTTTTGTTAAAGGTTCTATGAAATTTTTTAATAATGTATCTAATATAAAATTAGATAATGAATTAATAGTTGCAGATATTTATGATTTAGGAGAAGAAAATTTAAAATATGGAATGTATTTATTTACTGAAATTTTTTGGGACAAGATTAAAGAAAACAGGAATGAAAAGAAAGCAATATACTTAGATGAAATATGGAGACTAATAGGAGTGACATCTAACAAGGAGGTTGCAAGCTTCATTTATAAAATATTTAAAACAATTAGAAAATATGGTGGTAGTGGTGTAGCTATTACCCAAGATATATCAGATATATTTAGTTTAGATAATGGTACATATGGAAAAAGTATTTTAAATAATTCTAGTATAAAGACGTTCTTTGCACTCGAAGAAGAAAATATAAAGATACTTTCTGAATTTACTAATCTATCAGAAAAAGAAAAAATAGAAATAAAATCTTTAAAAAGGGGAGAATGTCTGATGTTCGTTGGTGATGACCATATCTTAACAAAAATAGAATGTTCTGATTTAGAACAAGAAATATTAGAGGGAGGGAAGAATAATGAAAAAAATAATATTAGCCATTAATAATAAAAAATTAGAAGAAAAAATAAAAGAAAGTAATAATATAAAAATAGTATGTAATAATTTACAATACAGAGAAGCTATTTTAGAAATATTAGAAGAAAATAAAAATATAGATTTTATTTTAATTAATGAAAATTTACCAGGAATAATTAGCATAGAAGAATTAATTAAAAAAATTAAATTAATAAATAATAAAATTAATATAATTTTCTTTCTAGAGAAAGAAGATATTAATAAAAAAAATAAATTAAAAAATTTAAATATAAAAAATATTTATTTAAATAAAAAAACAAATATAAAGGAAATATTAAATTTAATAATAGAAAATAAAAAATTAAATAATTTAGAAATTAATAATAAAAAAATAAATAATAATAAAATAATAAAATTAAATAATCAAAAAAATATTTTTAATAAAATAAAATTAAATAAAAATAAATTAAAAAATAATAAATATAATAAAGAAAATAAATTAATTACAATAATGGGAAAAAGAAAAACGGGAAAAAGTACAATAATAAATTTATTATTAATTTATTTATTAGAAAAAAATAAAAAAATATTATTAATTAATTTAAATAAAAAAATAGAAAATAATTATTTAATTTTATTTGGAAAAAAATATTATAAAATAAAAAATAAAAATTATAAAATAGATAAAAAATTAAATAAAGGTAATATTTTTTTAAAGTCTGAAATTAAAATAAATAATAATTTAACATTTTTAAATGATTTTCAAAAAATAATTCTAGAAAATAAATACAATAATATATTAGAATATTTTACCAAATATTATATAAAAAAGTATGATTATGTTTTGGTTGACATTGGTAATAATGCAGATAGAAAAATAAAACAAAAAATTATAAAAATAAGTGATAAAAGTATAGTTGTTGTGGCGGACGACTTATTAGGCATTAAAGAAATAGAGCAATTAATGTTTAAAACAGATTTCAAAAACAGAGATAAAAAAAAGAGTTTACATATAATACTCAATAAATATTATTTTAATTCGATCAGTAACAGTATTTTTAAAAATTTTATCAAGGAAAAAATAAAATTTAATATTATTTTTTATAATAAAAAACTTCAAAATTTTCAAAATGAAATTCTAAAAAACAAAAAAAGTAAAATTAATTTGTTTTTAAAAAATAAATTAAAAAATATTCTGAAATGAAAATTAAAAATAAATTTAATTTTTTAAATAATAAAAATAAATTATTTATTAAAAAATAAAAAATACTTAAATAAAAAATAAATTAAATAAATAAAAAAATAATTAATAAAAAAATAATTAATAAAAAATAATCAAATAAATAAAAATACTAATAAAAAATATTTAACTATAAAAATAAATAATATTAAAAATGTCCAATAAAAAATCATAAAAATAATTTAAAACATTTTTCAAAGAAGAAAAGATAAGTGATATTTATAAGAAATAAAAAAATGGACTTATATTTAGGTTACATTAAAATTTAAATTATAAAAAAATAAATAAAGAAGTACTAAATAAAATTAAAAAAATAGATTCAATAATGTAGCTAAAAGAATTAGGCATTAAAGGAAAAGAGAAAATTGTCAAAAATGTGTGTCAATTGAGCTAATAAAAAAGGAAAGTTTACATATAAAAAAATAATAGAACAATAATGCTTAAAGATTAAATGATGATATAAGTGTTGTGAATAAAAAACAATATATTAAAATGAAATTTTAAATAAAAAAATCGAGTTATTTGTTTAATAAAAAAATTATATGTGTTGTTAAAAAAGAAAAAACTAATCGAATAAAAAAAAAATAATTAATAAAATAAAAAATAAATAATTAAATAAAAAAAATAAATTAATTAAATAAAAAATAAATAATTAAATAAAAAAATAAATTAATTAAATAAAAATAAATTAATAAAAAGTAATTAATAAAAAAATAATTAATAAAAAAACAATTAATTAAAAAATAATTAATTAAAAAAATGTTATCAGAATAGAAGAAATAAAAAAACAATTTAATTAATTTAAAATCATGTAAAGCAATATAAAATAATTTAAATATAAATTGAATTAATTCTTCTAAATAAGGATAGAAAATATAATTATAATTTAGTTTACATCGAAAGACTGCATTGATGAAAAAATGAAATAAAAAATAAAGAAGGCTGTAGAAAAGAAAAATAATTTTCAAGAAATTTTACTAGGCATTAAAGAGATTAGGTAATTAAAAGTAAAAATGAAATTTTAAACAAAAAAGAAAGAAAAAAGTTTACATATAATATTTGAAAAATATTATTTTTACTCTATTTATAATGCAATTTTTAAGGAATCTGATCAAGAAGAAAATAAAATTTGGTATTATTTTTTATAATAGGAAATTTAAAAATATTCGAAATGAAATATTAAAAACAAAATCAATTCGTTTAAAAGAATAAATTGTAAAATGTTTTAAAATAGAATATTAAAAATTAAAAAAGATTTAATTTATTTTAAATAATAAAAAATAATTATTTATAAAAAAATAAATAAATTATTAAAGAATAAAATAAATTAATTAATAAAAAATAATTATAAAAAAATAATTAAATAAAAAAATAATTAATTAAAAAAATAATTAATAAAAAAATAAATTAATAAAAATTAATTAATTAAATAAAATAATTAAATAAAAAAATAAATTAATAAAAATTAATTAATTAAATAAAATAATTAATTTAAAAAATGTTATTAAAATAAAACAAATAAAAAAATTTAATTAATTTAAATTAATTTGAAATGATATAAAACAATATGAAATAATTTAAATATAAATTGAATTAATTCTTCTAAAGAAGGATAGAAAATATAATTATAATTTAGTTTACATTGGAAGACCGTATTAATAAAAAAATGGAATAAAAAATAAAGAAGGAAGTAGAAAAGAAAAATTATTTTCAAGAAATTTTACTAGGCATTAAAGAGATTGGGTAATTAAAAGTAAAAATGAAATTTTAAATAAAAGGGAAAGAAAAAAGTTTACATACAATATCTGAAAAATATTATTTTTACTCTATTTATAATGCAATTTTTAAGGAATCTGATCAAGAAGAAAATAAAATTTGGTATTATTTTTTATAATAGGAAATTTAAAAATATTCGAAATGAAATATTAAAAACAAAATCAATTCGTTTAAAAGAATAAATTGTAAAATGTTTTAAAATAGAATATTAAAAATTAAAAAAGATTTAATTTATTTTAAATAATAAAAAATAATTAATTAAAAAAAATAATTAAATAAAAAAAATAATTAAATAAAAAAATTAATTAATAAAAAATAATTAATTAAAAAAAATTAATTAAATAGAAAAATTAATTATAAAAAATAATAAATTAAATAATTAATTAAATAATTAATAAAAAAATGTTATCAAAATAAAACAAATAAAAAAATTTAATTAATTTAAATTAATTTGAAATGATATAAAACAATATGAAATAATTTAAATATAAATTGAATTAATTCTTCTAAAGAAGGATAGAAAATATAATTATAATTTAGTTTACATTGGAAGACCGTATTAATGAAAAAATGGAATAAAAAATAAAGAAGGAGGTAGAAAAGAAAAATTATTTTCAAGAAATTTTGCTAGGCATTAAAGAGATTGGACAATTAAAAGTAAAAATGAAACTTTAAATAAAAGGGAAAGAAAAAAGTTTACATATAATATCTGAAAAATATTATTTTTACTCTATTTATATATAATTTTTAAGGAATCTACTCAAGAAGAAAATAAAATTTGGTATCATTTTTTATAATAGGAAATTTAAAAATATTCAAAATAAAATATTAAAAACAAAATCAATTCGTTTAAAAGAATAAATTGTAAAATGTTTTAAAATAGAATATTAAAAATTAAAAAAGATTTAATTTATTTTAAATAATAAAAAATAATTATTTATAAAAAAATAAATAAATTATTAATTAAATAATAAAATAAATTAATTAATAAAAAATAATTAATAAAAAAATAATTAATTAAATAAAAAATAAATTAAATAAAAAAATTAATTATAAAAAAATAATAAATTAAATAATTAATTTTAAAAATGTTATCAGAATAGAAGAAATAAAAAAACAATTTAATTAATTTAAATTAATTTAAAATGATGTAAAGCAATATAAAATAATTTAAATATATGTTCGAATATTTTGTTAAATAATGATAAAAAATATAATTAAATTTTAGTTTACGTCTAAAATTGTACTAACTAAAAAATAAAACAGAAGATAACAAAACAGGGTGTAAAAAAGTAAGTTATCAATCGATATTTTGCTAGGCATTAAAGGAAAAGTACGATTGGGACTAAAAAAGAATAACAGATAGGAAATGAATAAATTGAGTTTACATATAATTTCAAAAAAATATTATTTTCCGATGATTGAAGATATATTTTTTAAAAATTTAATTAACTAAAAAATAAAAATTAACATTACTTTTTTTAATAAAAATTTAATAAATATTTATTATAAAATTTTAAAAAGTAAAAACCAAATAAAAAATGAAAAAAGGAAATACTTAAAAATTTAAATATTGAAAATAAAAAATCTAATTTATTTTATTTAAAATAAAAAGATATTTAGAAAAATAAAATAAAAAATCAAATAATTAATTATAAAAAAGAAAGGAAGAAAAAATATGGAAATAGAAAATTTAGAAAAAAACAATAATTTAGAAATGGACAACAACTTAAATGTTGAAAACGAGCAAAAAAGCTTTTTAGAAACTACTTTAGGAAAAACAATCAATACAGCGGTAGATATAGGAATTAGAGCATTATTACCTGACTTTATAGATGAACAAATAATTAATATAAAAGATAATTTATTAGAATATGGCTTAAAAGATGGTATAAGTAAAACTATAGACGATGCAATTGATTTAGGTAAAAGTGCTATAGGAATTTTTACAGGAAATTTTGAAAATGTATCTCAAATGCAAAGTGCTGTTGAATCTGGAGGTTTAATAGATGGAGTATCTAATTTATTAGATACAGTAGTGGATAAGGTAAGCGATGCAGGTTTAATTAGTAATAGTGTAGCAAAAACGATAAAACAAGGGAAAGATGTTATTTTAAATAATGTAGAAAGTAATATAGAAAATTCATTTAGCAAACAATATGAAGCAATAGAAAATGTGGACAATTATATTAGTAAGTGGAAAGAAAGCTTTGAAAAGCAAGATTTTAGTAGTATGGAAAAGGTATATGAAAAGCTAGAAGGGCAAATGCAAAATATAGCTCCTATTGCTAAAACAATAGAAGAAGCAAAAACTATTGAAGTGTTACATAATTTAATTAAAAATAATGGACAAGACTTTAATTTAAGCAATGAACAATTAGAGTTAGTAGAAAAATTAAAATAGAGTTTGGAAAAAATATTGTTATACAGAAAAGGAGAAAATGGATAAAGACAAATATTAAAGCATAAAAAGCTGTATAGCATTTTGTAGACTTAATAAAAAAACATGTAATAAAGAATATTCATAATCAAAAGGATATTCTTTATTCTTTTGATTTTTGCTTTAGTTTTATTATTATATATTATAAGTATAAAAGTAATATGCAGATAATAAAATATTTAATTAAAACTATTGCAAAATAAATATGCTTAAAGTATAATGTAACTGTAAATTATTAGCTATTTAAAAATAAATAATAATTAATAAATGATATTTAAATAATATTATTGTAAGGTATACTACTTTTTATATAGCAAATAAAAAAACAGTAATATATGATTTTTATTACTAAAGAGGGAGGTTTGAGAAATATGATTCTTGAGAAAAATAAAATAAAATCTAGCAAAGAAATTAATAAATATAATCATATAGATATTAAAAATCAATCTGGTATTACTATTGTAGCTTTAGTTATAACTATTATAATATTAATAATTTTAGCAGGAATATCAATAGGTAGTATAACAAATGATAATGGTATTATAAATCAAGCTACAACGGCTAAAAATAATGTTCAATATCAACAATGGAGCGAGCAAATTGATACTGCAATTATTGATGCAGAAAGTAAACATGTAAATCCAACAATTGATGATGTTATTCAAGAATTAAAGAATAAAGGAATAATTAGTAATGATGATCAGGTAAATAAGACTACAGGAGAAATTACAACAAATGATCCTCAGTGTACAATAGATGGTAAACTTGATGATTATCTATAATAAAAAAATTTATATAAATATCAAAAAAGATGAAAATGATTTATGAGGAGTATTATGTGATTGATGGCTCAACTGTAAAAAGTAGTTGTATAATGACTACAGCAGTTATAAAGAGCCATCTTATTTTATATAAAAGTTAGACAAAATTACAAAAAGGAGATGACCAAAGTTGAGTAAATTATATGTAATAACAGGACCAGCAGGAGTAGGGAAAAGTACAGTATCTAAAGAAATAGCAAAGAAAAGTAAGAAAAGTGCATTAATAGAAGGTGATATGATCTATCATTTAGTATGTTCTGGATATAAAAGTGCTTGGGAAAAAGGTAATCATTTAAAAGTATTTTGGGAAAACTGTATAGATATAATTAGAAATTTTTTAAATAATGGGTATGATGTGGTTTTTAATTATATCATAATTAAAAAGAAAATAGAAGAAATAAGAAGTATATTTAAAAATGTAGAAATAAAATTTATAGTGTTGATGACAGAAAAAGAAACAATCATAGAAAGAGATAAAGAAAGACCAGAAGACAATCAAATGAAAGATAGGGTTTTAATACTTTTAGAAAGTTTTAAAAAGCAGGGGTTTAAAGAAGAAAATATATTAGATACATCTAATATGAGTATAGAAGAAACAGCAAAAACAATATTGGAAAATGATATATTTATTATTTAATAAATTATTTACTTATACTTTCTCGTATTTTATAAATTTGGTGAGTAAACCAAACGTTCACATTTTACGATGAAAGTGTATTTTTATTGAAAAAATGTATAAGAAAATAAAAGGTAAAAATAATAATTAAATAAAATAAAAAACCTTACGGATTAGGGATTTTCTTGTCAAAATTACTTGCAAAATTTAATTAGTTTTAGTATAATACAAATGTAGAAAAATACGAAGAAAAGAGGGAAAACAATGGAAGAAACACCAAAAAGAAATGACGGAAAAATAAT
>CALXCH010000120.1 GCA_944386735.1 uncultured Clostridia bacterium | reverse complement strand
GTGAGAGCTGCCCTTTCTCGGATGGATTGATTGGATTGCTTATCTCTGCATCATGCCGGACATGATACAGCCTCCTTGGGCTCCCTTTTCCCGGAGAAGGGACAGCTGGGCAGGGTCTGCCTTAATTCCGCCGATGGCGTATACCGGAATCGTTACGGCCTGACAGACCTGTTCCAGAAAATCCAGCCCGCGGGGGGCAAGCCCCGGCTTGCAGCCTGTAGCAAAAATATGACCGGCAGTGACGTAAGAAGCCCCCAGACGGAGGGCTTCTTTTGCGTCATCCACAGAATGGACGGAAACGCCGATGGTGTCAAAATCAGTCAAAGGGCTGCAGGCGGCTCCGTTTTTTTGAAGAGATTGAAGGAGAGGGAGCGGGAGATGAATCTTTTTCACTCCCAGTTCTCTTGCGGTCTGATAGAAAGTGTGAAGAATGCAGGGAACCTGATAGCTCCTGCAGATTTTCAGCACATCCTGAGCAAGAGCTTTATACTGACTTTCTTCCAGATCTTTTTCCCGGAGAATCACTGCTCTGGGGTGAAGGCTGCACACCCGCTCCATCTGCTGGAGAAAGGGACGGCTGCAGAGCCGGCGGTTAGTTACGGCAATGATCTGCCGGTACAAAAGATTATCTTCTGTGTTTTCATTTTTCATGGAATCGAGGACAAATCTGTCCTGGTCATTTTCCTTTAACATGGGGTATCCTCCTGCTGTGATTGCACGAATAAAGGCCGCCTGTCCGGATGCTGGGATATAAGAAAAGCCAGCGGCGCCCGGCGAGTGAAGTATGAGGAAAATATAGCGGGTTTTGGGGGGCTTGTCAAGTGTTGGCGAATAGGGGAATAAAATGGGGGTTCAGGCGCAAACTAACATAAACAGCCGAAGTGGCTGTGAAGCGGAAGGAGAAGAAAAATGACGGGAATTTTGATCGCCCTTCTTTCTGGGGCGCTGATGAGCATTCAGGGAGTGATGAACACAGAGGTCACAAAGCAAAGCAGTATTTGGGCTGCAGCAGGCTGGGTGCAGCTTTCTGCTTTTGTAGTCTGCGGGGTAATGTGGTTGATTCAGGGAAGACAGCCCTTGTCCGCACTCTGGCAGGTTGAGCCTAAGTATATGCTGTTAGGAGGAATTTTAGGAGCTTTGATTACTTATACGGTTATTCGAAGCATGGACAGTCTTGGCCCGGCTCAGGCGGCGTTAATTATTGTGGTTTCTCAGATTGTGGTTGCCTATGTTATTGAGCTTTTTGGCATTCTGGGAGTGGAGAAAGCCGGTTTTCAGTGGCAGAAAGCAGTTGGAGCCCTGGTGGCTGTAGCGGGGATTATTTTATTTAAACGTTCCTGACGGATCTGGCTCTTTACCTGTTTTCCGCCTCCAAAGGAGACAAGGGGAGACTGGCTTATTGGAAAGTGACGAAAAACTGCGAGTTTCTTAAGAAAAAAAGCAGGAAAATATGACTTGTTTTTCATACATTCTCCGGGTAGAATATTAGTACAGGCTGGAATGGTATCCTGGCAGCAGGAGGATGCCATGATTGATTTACGATCAAAATGGATGAAAGTCATAATGACTGCCGCCCTTATGGTGTCTGCAGGGATCTGCTACAGCTGCACCTGCTGGAAAGAGGGAGGCCTAAATGAGATGGAGCAGGAAAGTTTCCTGCTGACAGAGGAAGAACAGAAGGAGAGTCTGAAGAGCCCGACGCTTTCTGGAGAATCAGAAGCAGAAGGCTCTGTTTCTTCTCAGAAAGGGAGTTCAGAGGATGGAGAATCCACGGAAGGACCATCTGGGGGAATGGAAGCGCCGCAGACAGAGACGCCGGCCCTTCTTTGTTATGTACATATCAGCGGAGCTGTGCAGTCTCCCGGAGTGTACACGCTGGAGGAGGGAAGCAGAATCTTTCAGGCGGTAGAGGCAGCGGGAGGGTTTCTTCCCCAGGCAGATGAGGGATATTTAAATTTGGCTGCCCAGATTTATGACGGAATGAAGATTACTGTGCTGACAAAAGAGGAGGCGGCCACGGCCCCGGCGCCGGAAGGGGGGACTGGCAGTTTTGAGCAAGAGACTGCTGCGCCCAAGGTAAACATCAATACTGCAGGAAAAGAGCAGCTGATGACCCTTCAGGGGATTGGCGAGGCCAGAGCGGCGGATATCATCGCTTACCGCCAGGAGCACGGACCTTTCCAGAAGATCGAAGATATTATGCAGATATCTGGAATCAAAGAAGCCGCGTTTGCAAAAATAAAGGATGATATTACGGTATAAATGTAAAGACAGAGGTGTAAGATGGCCAGGATTTTAGTAGTTGATGATGAGAAATTAATTGTAAAGGGCATCCGCTTCAGTTTAGAGCAGGATGGACATGAAGTAGATTGTGTGTACGATGGAGAAGAAGCCATAGAAAAAGCTCGGGAGAAAGAATACGATGTGGTGCTTCTGGATGTGATGCTTCCTAAGCATGACGGATTTGAAGTGTGCCAGGCCATCCGGGAATTCTCTGAGATGCCGATTATCATGCTGACAGCAAAAGGCGGCGATATGGATAAAATCCTG
>CALXCH010000119.1 GCA_944386735.1 uncultured Clostridia bacterium | reverse complement strand
AATAATATTTCAATAAACATATAGTACAAAGAAATTGAAATATTTTCACTTGCAAATTGTTTTATTCCTAATATTGTATAATTAATAAATCCTTCTAATAGATTCTTTTCATTTAGATAAATAAGAAATACACTACTTAAAATTAATAAAATCCCTACCTCTTGTAAAGCTCCTAGAATTTTATTATTTTTCTTCTTTGCAATTATTATAATTGTTAATGCTATTAAATAATATATCCCAATATTTTGTTTTGTTAGTATAATAAGAAAACATATTATACTTTCTATTATAATATTTTTACTATTTATTATACATTTATTTTTTATTAATAAATAAATTCCCAATAAAGTAAATACTAATGCTAAAGAATTATAATTCGCCATAACTCTAGGTAATGAGTAGTTTCCAACCATAATTAATATTAAAACACTTATTGTAGAAATTCTTGTATTTACTCCTAATCTTCTTAAAATTTTATATACAATAAAATAATAAAAAGTAAAAATAAGTATATTATAAATTCTAAATGTAAAGAAATTAGCTCCTAAAATATTAAATATTATATTTCCTAAATAAAAAAATAATGGCGTACATATAACATTAGCATCTTTGTATATTTCAAATCCATTATACATTTTATATACATTTTGAAAATTCCATAACTCATCACCAACGGCAAGTGATACTCCAAACACCACTCCTATTAAAGATAGAGCAATCAATAAAATAATAAAAACATTTTCTTTTTTCTTTATAAAATCAATTATTTTTTTCATAAGTTTACTTAGGCACGGAAACCCACTACTTTTTAAGGTGGTGGGAGGAGTGCTATTCCTCCTTTCAAATTTCTATGAATTTTTTTCGATTTTCTATTAACAAACAAATATTCTTATGTTAATATTATGTACAAAGAGAAAAACGTTGGTAGTTTTTCTACAAAGGCACTCTTTTTGTACTTTGAAAAGTTAAGATATGAAATTTTTGCAACTAACCGTTTGTAATGTAAAATCTTAAGCATTGAAATATAAGTTTTTTTGAGTACCATATGTAGTTGTAGCATAGTATATCTATGTTACAAAGGGCATATGTCAACCGTCCTGCGATGTAACGCCACTTTAGAGTTATCTATTGACCAAAGGTAGGAAATTAAAATCTTAATCGCTTGCACTACTGGGCAGTTACAAGCCCATTACCTTTAGGTGATGGGTAGTTGACTATAATTCTCCATAAATTAATACTAATACTTAAATATCATATCTCTTGAACAAAACTAAAATCAGAAATTTCCTTTCTAGGCATTAATTAAAATTAGTACCTAGTTTTTTATAAAGCTATTGTTTTTAAGTTTCCACCTAATTTTTTAGGAAAACCTTTTTTAATAGTCGTTGTTATCGACCAATATCCTTCGCTATTTCTAAATCTGGACTAAAGATTTCTTTTGTCTACTTTCTTAAAATATTTATACTTTATTGTAGTTTTTTCTATTTATTTCTTCTTTAACCATACTACTTACTCCTGATGTATATTCTTCTCCTATTTTTTCTACTTCTACTCCTTCTAGTTTTGCCTTATGCATATATATTAATTTTCCATCTGCTCATATAATTAATTGTTTTTCTAGTATTTTTATATTTTTTACATCTTTCGTCTTTTATTTTTCTTTACATCTTATTTTTTGTTTTATTTTAAAACAAAGGGCTTTACTTCCTAATATATAAAATTAAAAAGACTTAAATTTTTATAATAAATATTTAAATCTTTTTACTTACAATAAATACTATTTATTTCTTCTTTGCTTATATCCTTCAATAGCCATTTTTATGGCTTCTTGTTCTTCTTCCGAAAGAGTATATTTAGATTTTCCATTTTCTATAGGTTTTGCATAAATATTAGACATCTCTCTAGAATAAATTCCATTAAATACTACTCCATCATCGTGTTCATCAAGAAGGGCAAGCGTAAAACTTAAGTCACTTCCTGTATCCTGAAAAGCACTATACCTAAGTATTCCTACTTTTTGAATACATCCCTCTAAATCTTTATCTAAACTATTTATTTGCCCTAAAATATTGGCATTTTGTTTTTCTACTCTTTCTACTCTATACATGTAATTTTCTAAATCTTCTTGTAAATCTTTTCCTTCTCCAAGTTTTAGCATGAATTTTTTATATCTTTTATTTAAAGATATAACTTTTCCAAGTAAAATTATAAAAGCAAGTAATAAAACAATTATTAATCCACCTAATATATATATGATATTATTCATTCCTAAAGTTTCTATTAAATTTTCCATGATATCACCTTTTTCTATTCGTTATTGCTAATTAATCCCAAAATCCTTTCTAAATCATCATTTGAAGTATATTCAATAATAATTTTTCCACGCCTTTTTCCTGGATCTAATTTAACTTTTGAACCAAAGAATCCTTGAAAAGTATCTTCAATATTTTTATACAAAATATGTCTTCTATTCTCTTCTTCTTTAGACATCTTAACTTTTGCTTTATTTTCCATTTGTCTTACTGTAGTACCTCTTTCTAGCATATGAACAGCTGCTATATATTGTTTTTCTGGATCTGTTATTGCAAGCAATGCTTTGCAATGGCCTTCTGTTATTTTTCCCTCTCTTACCATTTCTAATACTCTAGGGTCCAAGTTTAAAATTCTTGTCCAGTTTGCAATAGTACTTCTAGCTTTACCAAGTTTCTTTGCAACCTCTTCTTGAGACATACCATAATTATCCATTAAAGTCTTTATACCTGTTGCTTTTTCTATTGGATTTAAGTCTTCTCTTTGCATATTTTCTATTAAAGATATCTCTGCATTAACTTTTTCATCATCATCTCTTATAATTGCTGGAATTTCTTTTAATCCTGCAATTTTGGATGCTCTCCATCTTCTTTCACCAGCTACTATACTATAATAATCATCTTTTTTTGTTACAACAATTGGTTGTATTAATCCATATTCCTTTATTGATCCTGCAAGTTCCTCTAATGCTTCTTGATCAAAATTCTTTCTTGCTTGATCTCTATTAGGTTCAACCTCTGTTATTTTTAAATTTTTTAAAGTATCATTTTCATGTAATTGTTCTTCTTCTGGAACTGGTCCAAATAATGCATCTAATCCTTTTCCTAAACCTGTCATCTTTGCCATTTTATATATTCCCCCTTATAATAATTTTATTCTTGCATATGTTTTGCTTTCTTTTCTTCTTCATTATTCTTTAAAAATTCTTTTGCAAATTTAATATAACTTTTGGCTCCTTTAGAACGAGGATCATATTCAGTAATAGGCATACCATAACTTGGAGCTTCACTTAATCTTACATTTCTTGGTATAACTGTTTTATATACCTTGTTATCAAAATATTTTTTAACCTCTTTTACTACTTGATTAGAAAGATTTGTTCTAATGTCATACATTGTAAGTAATGCTCCCTCTATTCTAATATCTTTATTTAAATGTTTCTTTACTAAATTAATTGTATTTAATAGTTGTCCTAATCCCTCTAATGCAAAATACTCACATTGTACTGGTATTAATACACTATCTGATGCTGTAAAAGCATTTAATGTAACTAATCCTAGAGAAGGTGGACAATCAATTAAAATATAATCAAATTTATCTTTAATTATGTCAACCTTTTCTTTTAGTCTCTGCTCTCTTGACATCATAGATACAAGCTCTACTTCAGCTCCTGCTAAATCCATGTTAGCCGGACACACTTTTAGATTTTTAATTATTGTCTTTTGCATTACATCTTCAAATTCTGTATCATTTACTAAAATATCATAAGTAGAAGGTGTAAGATCTTTATCTAATCCCAATCCACTTGTTGCATTACCTTGTGGGTCTGCATCTATTAATAAAACTTTTTTTCCTCTTTTAGCTAATATAGTTGCTAAATTTACTGTGGTTGTAGTCTTTCCTACACCACCTTTTTGGTTTGCTACTGATATAATTTTTCCCAATTTTAAAGCCTCCATTTTTAGTTAATATTTCTAAATAAGTTCTAAGTTTTTTCACAGTACAATTGTATATAAAGAATAAAAAAAAGTCAATAAAATTTTAACAATTTCTTGACTTTTTTATATATTTTTTCTTTCCTTTTTTTACTTTATTTTTTTATTTTATTTAATAGGCTCTTTAGCTGGAGTTCCAGGTTTTCTTGGAAATTTTCCAGGTGTGTTTTTTGTTTTTTCTATAACAATTATACTTCTTCCTAAATCACTTTGAGGCAAATTAAATACCTCTTTACCCACAACTTTTCCACCTAATACTTCAATTGCTTTTTTTGCATTATCTAATTCTCCATCTATATCTGCACCTTTCATACAAATACATTTACCACCAATTTTAATGAAAGGTAATAAATATTCAGATAATGTAGAAAGGTTTGCAACTGCTCTTGAGGTAGCTATATCAAATTTTTCACGATAACCTTTATTTCTTCCTAATTCTTCTGCTCTTGCATGTATCGTTTCTATATTTTCTAGTTTTAAACTATTTATTACTTCATTTAAAAAATTTAATCTCTTGTTTAATGAATCTACTAAGGTAACTTTTAAATCACTTCTATATATTTTTAAAGGAATTCCAGGAAACCCTGCTCCTGTTCCTACATCTATTAGCTTAGAATTAGTTTCTATATATTTAGAAATTGTTAAACAATCAACAAAATGTTTAAGAATTATTTCTTCTGGTTTCGTTATTGCTGTTAAATTTATCTTTTCATTCCATTCCATTAATAAATTCATGTATGTATAAAATTTTTGTATTTGTTCTTCATTAATCTTTATGCTTAACTCTTTTAAATAATCATTAAATATTTTGCTAAATTCTTCTATACCCATTATTTATTTTTTCCTTCCTATAATTTAGGTTTTTATTTACTCTTTATTTTTTTCTTCTCCTTTTCTTTGTTGTAAATAAACAAGTAAAACAGAGACATCAGCAGGCGAAACCCCTGATATTCTTGATGCTTGTCCAATAGAACGAGGTTTGAATTTATTTAGTTTTTGTCTTCCTTCTAAGCTAATTCCTTTTAACGTTTCATAATCTATATCTTCTGGAAGTAGTTTTGTTTCTAATTTTTTAAATTTTTCTACTTGTGCTTCTTGTAATTTAATATATCCTTCATATTTTATCTGTATTTCCACTTCTTCTTTTTCTTGTCTTGTAAGCTCAGGTCTATCTGGGTCTATTTCTGCTAACATTTCATATGTTATTTCTGTACGTTTTAGCAATTCGCTCATCTTTGTACCATTTGTAAGCACTGACGTTCCTGATCTTTCTAACAATTTATTTACTTTTTCTTCTGGTTTTACAACTAATTTTTGTAATCTTTTTATTTCTTTTTCTATATTTTCTTTTTTCTTTAAAAATCTTTCATATCTTTCATCAGAAATTAATCCTATTTCATGTCCAATTGGAGTTAATCTTAAATCAGCATTGTCTTGTCTTAGAAGTAGCCTGTATTCAGCTCTAGAAGTCATCATTCTATATGGTTCATTTGTTCCTTTAGTAACAATATCATCTATTAAAACGCCAATATAAGCTTGGCTCCTATCTAAAATAATTGGTTCTTTATTATCTATTTTTCTTGTTGCATTTATTCCAGCAATTAATCCTTGGCAAGCTGCTTCTTCATATCCAGATGTTCCATTTATTTGTCCTGCCATAAATAATCCGTTTATTCCCTTATATTCTAATGATAATTTTAAATTAGAAGGATCTATACAGTCATATTCTATAGCATATGCAGGCCTTGTAAACTCCGCATGTTCTAATCCTGGTATTGTATGATATAAAGCAATTTGCACATCTTCTGGAAGTGATGAACTCATTCCTTGAATATACATTTCTTCAGTATCTAATCCTACTGGTTCAACAAATGCTTGATGGCGTGGTTTATCACTAAATCTAACTACTTTATCTTCTATTGATGGGCAATATCTAGGCCCTGTTCCTTCTATCATTCCTGAAAATAATGGAGATCTGTTCAAATTTTTTCTAATTATTTCATGTGTTTTTTCATTTGTGTATGTTAAATAACAATCTACTTGCTTAAAATCTTTTGGTTCATCTTCAAAAGAAAAAGCTTCTATTCCTTCATCTCCCTTTTGAACCTCCATTTTACTAAAGTCTATACTTCTTCTATTTATTCTAGCAGGTGTTCCCGTTTTAAATCTTATTAAGTTTATTCCTAAATCTTTTAAACAGTCTGATAGCTTATTTGCCGCAGCCACTCCATCTGGTCCGCTTTCTTTGGAATATTCTCCTATAAATATTTTCCCTTTTAAATAAGTTCCTGTTGCAACAATAACTGTTTTTACTGAATAAATTGCACCTAAATCGGTTTCTATTCCTTTTACTTTTCCATCTTCTACAAATATCTTTGTAATCTCAGCTTGCTTTACCTCTAAATTTTCTTGTTTTTCTAATGTATGCTTCATTTCCGCTTGATATTTTTTTCTATCCGCTTGGGCTCTTAATGAATGTACTGCTGGTCCTTTGGATGTATTTAACATCTTGATTTGTATCATTGTTTTATCTATATTTTTTCCCATCTCTCCACCTAGTGCATCTATTTCTCTTACCAGATGTCCCTTAGAGCTCCCCCCAATATGAGGATTGCATGGCATGTTTGCTATTGCCTCTAAACTAATAGAAAATATTAAAGTCTTTTTCCCAAGTCTTGCTGAAGCAAGTGCAGCTTCACAACCAGCATGCCCTGCACCTATTACTGCAACATCATATTCTCCTGCAAAGTATTCTCCTTTTCTTGGTTTCATCTATACTCTTCCTTTCCTTATTTTGTCAAATATTTCAAAATTTAGTTATATTTCTAATGTTCCCCCCAATTTTTCCAATTCCGTGTGAAACAGAAATCATGTTTTTATAAGCCGAATAATAAACTTTAATCAAAGGGTTATTTGTTTGTTCGTTTTATGTATATTGTCGTTCTCGGTTTCCTGCTTTTTCCAGTTTTGTCGAATTTTGTCAAATGTTTTTGTAAATATTAAGCTATAATGTTTTTTTTATGTAACTAGTGTTCGCTTTTCTTCTATTATTTTATAATATTTAATTATATGTTAGTTTTTTTATTTTCTATTTAAAAAACGTAACTTGTCCTCACATTTCTTTTATGTCTTATTTCGCTTCAAAATCAATTTTAAATCATTTTTGGTGTTTTGATATAAAATTACTTTTTGAAGCCATAAAATCTTTTTATTTTTGATTTTCGTCTGTCTATTTTCCCAAACAGAACTTAGAAAAAATTTCATCTATTATATCATCAGTTACAACTTCTCCTGTAATATTTCCTAGGTCCTCTAAAATATCTTTAATAAATATTGCAATAATATCTAATGGCATATTTTGTTTTAGAGTCTCTCTTGCCTTTTTTACACTTTCTATTGCTTTA
The DNA here is from genome assembly GCA_944386735.1 of uncultured Clostridia bacterium. Lineage (GTDB taxonomy): Bacteria > Bacillota > Clostridia > TANB77 > CAG-508 > CAG-269. The sequence goes on along the minus strand of CALXCH010000119.1, from coordinate 15,164 downwards.
TCTATTAAATTTTTATGCCTAATGTTTGTAATTACAACTTCTTGGTCTAAATTAATCTCATTTAAATTAAATAATCTACTAATTTCATCATAAATATCTTCTATTCCTGTTTTATTTAATGCGGAAATCTTTATTATTGAAGAACTTACTTTTCTTAATCTTTCGTCATCTTCGTGTATTTTTTGATCTAAATCATTTTTATTTAATATAATTATTGTTTTTTTATCTTTTATTAAATCTAATATTTCTAAGTCTTCTTTTGTTAAATCTTCTGATGCATCAAATATAGCAATTACAAGATCTGCTTCTTTTGTCATTTCTCTAGATTTTTCAATACCTATCTTCTCTACTTCATCTTTAGCTTCCCTTATTCCTGCTGTATCTATTAGTTTTAAAGGAATTCCATTTACTGTTACAAATTCTTCTATTGTATCTCGAGTTGTTCCTTCATATTGTGTTACTATGGCTCTATCCTCTTTTAAAATAGCATTTAAAAGAGATGATTTTCCTGCATTAGGTCTTCCAACTATTACTGTTTTTATTCCTTCTTTTATTATTTTTCCATTATCAAAGCTTTTTTCTAGCTTTTCTAGTTTACTTTGTACACTATCTAACATATTCGAAATTTGCTTATTTGTAACATCAGGTGTGTCATATTCTGGATAATCTATACTAACATCTATATTTACCATTACATCCATTATTTCTTGTTTTATTTCTGCTATTTTCTTAGAGAGAAAGCCTTCTAACTGCTTAATTCCAGTTTTTGCTTCTCTTTCTGATTTAGCATTAATAACATCTATTACTGACTCCGCTTGTAACAAATCTATCCTTCCATTTAAGAAAGCTCTTTTCGTGAATTCGCCCGGTTCCGCAAGGTCAGCGCCGTTTTTTAAACATAATTCTAATATTTTTTTAACTACAATATTTCCTCCATGTGAATTTATTTCACACATATTTTCTGTTGTATAACTTTTTGGCGCTTTAAAATATGATACTAGTACCTCGTCTACAACATTGTCATTTTCTACAATGTTTCCGTATTTCATTGTATATCCTTTTATTTCTTCTATTGGCTTTTTGTTCTTTGGAACAAATATTTTATCTAAAACACTAAAGCAATTTTCTCCACTCATTCTTATTATTCCAATTCCCCCAATTCCGAGGAGCCGTAGAGATTGACGCTATTGTACTCATTGTTTTTTCCTCCATTTTTTTATAAAGTATTCTACTGTCACATTAACATATATGTTAAGATTGGTTTTAATGTTCAATTGCTGTTAACATTTTTATTTATAACACATATTTGTAAATATTGCAACTATAAATTTATATTTTTTTATTTTTTATATAAAAAAAGTCAAAGATAGAATTTACGTTTTCCTTGTAAAATCTGACCTTTGACCTCCGATTTTATATATTAAATTTTTTATTTTCTTAATGAAATTACTATTCTTCTATATGGTTCTTCACCGACACTATTTGTTTCTACTTTGTCATTTCCTTGTAATTCTGTGTGAATTATTTTTCTTTCATATGCTTGCATTGGCTCTAATTTGACAGGTTTTCTAGTTCTTATTACTGTTTTTGCAACTTTTTCTGCCAAATCTTTTAATGTCTTTTCTCTTTTTGCTTTATATCCTTCTATATCAAGTATTACTCTTACTTTATTTTCTATTCCTTTACCAGCTATAGCTGTTAATATATTTTGCGTAGCATATAATGTTTCTCCTCTATATCCTATCAAAAATCCTAAATTAGGACTATTTAAGTCAACATATATAGCATTTTTTTCTGGTTTTATAGTGTAAGTTGTATCTTCTGGTAGTTCTTTTTTTAATTCTCCTAAGAAACTTTCTAAGTTTTCTTTTGTTTTTTCTTGATCTTCTTCTGATAAAATTATTTCTTTTTTAGGTTTTATTTCATGCTCATTTTCGGAAGCACTTTCTTTTAATGTCATCTCTACTTTAACAACTCTTGGTGCTAAAATACTAAAGAAACTTCTTTTATCTTCATTTTCTAAAACCTTTATATCTACCATCTTTCTACTTACATTTAATTCTTTAAGACCTTTTTCTATAGCTTCATTTGTTGTTTTTCCTTCAGAAATGATTGTTTTTGCCATATCTCAAGTTCCTCCCTTTATTTTATTACTTTATCTAATATCAATCTCTCTGCAATCATTAAAATATTGCTTATTAACCAATATAAAGCAAGTCCTAAAGGTGCTATAAATGCAATTGAAATAGACATGATTGGCATCATCCAAGACATCATTTTATTAGTTTGCATTACAGCATCCATTTCATCGTTTTCCTCTTCTTGAGGTACTAATTCTTTTCCTGTAGTTCCATCAATTTTAACATCTTTAGCGACTTTTTCTTCTTTATTCTGTTTTGCCTTCTTAGCCTGCATTGCTGTAGTCATTCTTATAGAAATAAAAGAAGATAAAATATATAAAACAGGAATAATGTATACTGTATAGTCTGTCATATTCTGTTGTGGTACTTTACTTAAATCTAATCCTAAGAAGTTCATTTGAAGGTTTAATTTATCAACATTTGGATCATCTGGATTTTGTTCTTTTAACCAATTAGATTCTCTTATTAAATCTATTTCAGGATAAACTTGACTTACGGATTTACTGTTTTCCTGTAATTGTTGTACATAATGATTAATGTTATCTTGTGGTATTTTTTCCATAAATGTTAATGGACTTCTTACTAAATAGAATATTGATAATAACAAAAGTAATTGAACTATTGCCGTTAAACAGCCACTAAAAGGACTCATATTTTCTGATTTGTATAAATTCATCATTTCCTGATTCATTTTCTCTGGGTCACTTTTATATTTAAATTGAATTACTTTCATCTTTTCCTGTAATTCAGTACTTTTCTTCATTGTTCTCTGTTGCTTTATTGAAAGTGGTAGCAAAATCAATTTTATTATTACAGTAAATAAAATAATTGCTACACCATAGTTATTTACGAGACCATATAAAAACTCTAATAAATAACCAAAAAGATTAGCAAAGAATTCAAACATTTATTATTTTCCCCCTAGTAATTTATTTTAATGGGTCATATCCACCTTTTGAAAAAGGATTACATCTTAAAATTCTCCAAATTCCAAGACATAGCCCCTTTCCTGCTCCATACTTTTCAATTGCTTGTTTTGTATATTCAGAGCAAGTTGGATAAAATTTGCAATTTATATTTCTTGCTTTAAGCCATGTTGAAATATGTTTTTGATATTGCTCAATTAGCCATATCAGTAATTTTTTCATTATTATTCCTCGTCTAAAATTTCAGCTTTATCAAATATTTTTTCTATATCTTTTTTTATGTTTTTATAATTTGCATTTTTAATATCAATTTTCTTTTTCCATAAAAAAACTATAGAATATCCAGTATTTATACTATCTTCTATGTTTTTGTAGCTTTCTCTTATTAATCTTTTTATATGATTTCTTTTAGTTGCTTTAGCAATTTTAGTTCCAATCGCTATACCTAAAAGGTTTTCATTTTTTAGATTATTTTTTCTTATAAAAGCCTCTATGCAAAAGCCTGAATAGTATTTTCCTTTTGATAAAACATTTTTAAATTCATAATTTTTTTTAAGCATCTTTGTTTTTTTCATTATTGATTCTTCCCTTCTTAAACTAAGGCAGAACTAAATGAAAAAAAGCTTTTATTATTTAATTATTATTGGTAAAAGGCTCGCATATTTTTGCGGCCTTAAACATAATAATTAAATTAAGCACTTAATTTTTTTCTACCTTTTTGTCTTCTTGCTTTAAGCACGTTTCTTCCAGATCTTGTTTTCATTCTCTTCATAAATCCATGTTCTTTCTTTTCTTGTCTATTTTTTGGTTGATATGTTCTTTTCAATCTTAGCACCTCCTACTGTATTTTTATAAAAATCCATTTTAAAAATGGAATATTTTCAAATTTGCAAAATAACAAGTATATCAATTATACTTTACAAAAACCATAAATGTCAAGAATTTTTTGGAATTTTTTTATAATTTTTTGTAATCAATTTGTAACAAACATAGAGTTTTCCACAGTTTTTTAGACACTTATCCACAATTTTAAAATTTTTTCCACAATCTTATTGACTTCTTATACTTAAATTTGTTATTATGTGTAAAGTAAAAAATAAGTGAGTTTTTTGTTGATATTGCTTGAATTTTTGTTCGTACGAATTCCTGATTTTTTTACAAAAACATTACAAAGTTATCAACAACTGTGGATAACTTTGTGGATAATTTTTTAGAAAGGATGATTTTAATGGCTATCGAAAAAGAAGAATTAATTGCAAAAATAAAAGAACTGTTAAAACCTGAAGTCACCAAAATATCTTATGATACCTGGATTATGCCATTAGATATTAGAAGTATAGAGGGAAACCACATTGTTTTTACAGCTAATTCTGAATTTCAACAAGATTTTATTGAAAACAAGTATAGAAGTCTTATCTTTAACACATTAAAATATATAACAAACAAAGAATGGACTTTTTCAGTAGTTGATTTATCAAAGGAAAACAACGATAATGAAGCAAAAGAAATTATTTCTGATGATTCTAATGTTCCTTCAGCTGAAATTGAAATAAATAAATCAACTTTAAATCCTAAATATACATTTGATACTTTCGTTGTTGGAAATAACAATAGATTTGCACATGCAGCTGCTCTAGCAGTAGCAAATGACCCTGCTAAATCTTATAATCCTTTATTTTTATATGGAGGAGTAGGTTTAGGAAAAACTCACTTAATGCATGCTATAGGAAATAGGATTTTAGAAAACAATTCAAAAGCAAATGTTTTATATGTAACTTCTGAGAAATTCACAAACCAACTTATTAATGCAATTAAAGATAACAAAAATGAGTTTTTTAGAAACAAATACAGAAATATTGATGTTTTACTTATTGATGATATTCAATTTATTGCAGGGAAAGAAAGAGTACAAGAAGAATTTTTCCATACTTTTAATTCTTTATATGAAGATGGAAAGCAAATTATTATATCTAGTGATAAACCACCAAGAGATATTCAATTTTTAGAAGATAGGCTAAAATCTAGATTTGAATGGGGATTACTTGCTGATATTTCTTGTCCAGATTATGAAACTCGTTTAGCAATTTTAAGGAAAAAAGCCCAAGATGAAAATGTTATTATAGAAGATTTTATACTTTCTGATATTGCAAATAAAATTGATTCAAACATAAGAGAGTTAGAAGGAGTATTTAATAAAATAGTCGCAAGAGCATCACTTACACATAGTCCAATTACTATCGAACTTGCTGAAAATATTATAAATGAATTTAAATATGAAAGTGAAAAAGTAATTTCATCTGATTTTATTAAAGAAACTGTTGCAAAATATTTTAGTATTAATAAAGATGATTTATCTGGAAATAAAAGATCTAATGATATAGCATTTCCAAGACAAATTGCAATGTATCTTTGTAGAGAAGTTGCAAGTATGTCATATCCTCAAATTGGTATAGATTTTGGGGGAAGAGACCACTCAACTGTAATGCATGCTTGCAAAAAAATAGAAAAAGAAGTAAAAGAAAAAAGTAATACAAAGTTAATTGTGGATAGTGTGAAAAATATTATCGTAAATGGTAAAGAATAGATGTCGAAAAAGAAAGAAAGATTTTTTAAAATTTATGTTTGTAAAAACAATTTTTTGAAAAACATAAGTCTTTCTGTTCTTACGGAATTAATACATTCGTTATCCACATACCTATGTTGAAAACTTGTTAATAAACTGTTGATATGTCACTTTTACACAATTGAAATTTTGAACTGTGGATTATTCGACAAGTTTTCCACTAAGTTATCAACACCGATTTTGTTAGGGATACCAGTTATCAACATAGTTTTCCACAGTTTCCACAAGACCTAATACTATTACTACTAATAATTATTATATTATTTATAAAATATATAAAGGAGGAAGTTAAAATGAAAATTGTTTGTTACAAAGACAAAATTATTAAAGCATTAAATTCCGTAGTAAAAGGTGTAGCTTCTAAAACTACAATGCCTATACTAGAAGGGATACTTATTCAAACTAATGATAATGAAATAAAATTAACTAGTTATGATTTAGAAATTGGAATAGAATATGTAATGGATTGTGAAGTACAAGAACAAGGAAGTACAGTTGTAAATGCTATAATGTTTAGTGAAATTATTAGAAAATTACCAGATACAGAAATATATATTTCTGTTAATGATAAGAATTTATTAGAAATAGAATGTGAAGGTTCTTTATACAAATTAGCAACAATGAATCCAGATGAATTCCCAGAACTTCCAAAGATAGAAGTAGAAAATTCAATTGAAATAGAACAAAATACTTTAAAAAATATGATTAGAAGAACAATTTTCGCAGTAAGTACTGAAGAAAGTAGACCAATTTTTACAGGATGTTTATTTGAAATTGAAAATAATAAATTAAATGTTGTTGCAGTTGATGGATTTAGATTGGCTTTAAGAAGTATTTATTTAAACAAACAAACTAATGATTTTAAGGCAGTAATACCAGGAAAAACTTTAAACGAAGTAAACAAAATAATATCAGATTCTTTTGAACCAGTGAAAATAGGAGTTGCAAAGAATCAAGCATTATTTGAAATGGATAATTGCAAAGTAGTTACAAGAATTCTTGATGGAGAGTTTTTAAATTATAAAAGTGTTATTCCAAGTAATTGGGAAACAAGGATGAAGGTAAACAAGAATAGTTTACAAAATAGTTTTGAAAGAATTAGTTTAATTTCAGCATCAAGTGTTGAAAAAGAGAAGAAATATCCAGTAAAAGTACAAGTTGATATTGGAAAAGTTGTAATTTCTTGTACTAACCAAACAGGAGATGCTAAAGAAGAATTATATGTTTCAACAGAAGGTAAGAACTTGGAGGCAGGATTTAATCCAAAATATTTCTTAGATAGCTTAAAAGCAATTGATGATGAAGAAGTTTATGTTGAATTTGGGTCAAGCATATCACCATGTTTAATAAAGCCTATTGATAATAGTGATTATACATATATGATTTTACCAATTAGATTAAAAGAGTAAGACATAAAAGACTAGGGAGGAGGTAGTTTTAAGAAACTATCTCTTTTTAGTTATCCACAATTGGTTAACAAACTGTGGATAATTGATGCTTATAAATGGCATAGAAAAAATGAGTAAAAAATAGGAAAAAATAGATAAAAAAAGATAATCATATATTTTTGAAAGAATATAAGAATCAGAGATACCTGTGGATAACTTTAATAAAAAATATTTGAAAAAAATAGAATAAATTAGAAAAAAATTAAAAAAAATAGAAAAAGAGAGAAAAAATGAGATAATAGTATTTGTGGATAACTATAAAAATAAAAAAATTAGAAAAAAATCGAAAAAAATAGAATAAATTAGAAAACAAGAGATAATCATATGAAAATGACTATGTGGAAAATATGTTTATAATTAATATTAAAGGAAAAAAGAGAAAAAATTAGTAAAAAATCGAAAAAAATAGAAAATGAGAGCTAAAGCCTTAAAAATGTGATGTGTATAAGTTTTTACAGCTATTATTTTCAATATTATTTTGAAATAATTAGAAAAGAATAGAATAAAAAAGAATAAATTAGAAAATTGGAGATAATTATATGAAAACAAGAATATTTGAGAAATAGTAAGTATAAAAAATAATATAAATTATGAAAAAATTAGAAAAAAATAGAAAAAAAAAGAATAAATTAGAAAAAAAGAGAAAAAAATAAAAAAAAAAAAAATATTAAAAAAGAAAAAAAAAATAAAATTATAAATAAATTAGAATAATTGCTAAAGTATAGGAAAAATAAGCCGATTTATTTTTTTAATAATATAAATTATAATATAAAAAATAGAGAAAATCAAAAAAAATAGAAAAAAAAAGAATAAATTAGAAAATAAGAGAAAAACATATAAAAACAGAGATATTTTAAAAAATAATAGTAACTAAATTTAAATAAAAAATAATTAAATAAAATAATAAAAAAATAAGTAACAAAAAGATAAAAAATAAAAAGATAAAAATAATTAATTAAATAAAAATATATCAATAAAAAAAATAACAAATCAAATAAAAAAATAATATAAAAAATAATTAAATAAATAAAAATAAAAAAACAATTTATAAAAAACAACAAAATAAAAAAATGACAATTACAAAAACAAATAATTACAAAAAAATACAATTAAAAATTTAATTAACAATTTGAAACATTTTTTACAAATGAAAACTAAGAGATATTTATAAAGAATAGAAAAAATAATTTTTGAGTTTGGTTACCTAAAATTAAAAGTTACTAAAAATATTAGTAAAAAATTAAAAATAAAAGTAAAAAATATAACTAAAAAACTATCTGAGAAATTTAGGCATTTAAAGGAAAGCCAATATTGATAAAAATATTTGAAAAGTGAGAGTAATTAAAAGATAAAGTTTACATATAAAAAAATAATAAGACAATAATAGTTAAGGAATAAATGAAGAGCTAAATATTGTAAAGTAAAATACTAATCCAAAATAAAATTTTTGATAAGAAAAATAATAAACTTTATTAAGAAAAAATTGTATTTTTTGAAAATTAAAAAAGAAAACAAATTAATTAATAAAGAAAATTAATTAAATAAATAAAAAAGAAAAATAAAAATAATTAAAAAAAATAAATTAAATAGATAAAATAAATAAAAATAGTTAATTAAATAAAAATAATTAATTAAATAAAAAATAATTAATTAAATAAAAAATAATTAATTAAATAAATAATAAATTAAATAAAAAAATAATATAAAAAATAAAAAAATAACTAAGTAAATAAAAATAAACAATTTATAAAAAACAACAAAATAAGAAAATGACAATTACAAAAACAAATAATTACAAAAAAATACAATTAAAAATTTAATTAACAATTTGAAACATTTTTTACAAATGAAAACTAAGAGATATTTATAAAGAATAGAAAAAATAATTTTTGAGTTTGGTTACCTAAAATTAAAAGTTACTAAAAATATTAGTAAAAAATTAAAAATAAAAGTAAAAAATATAACTAAAAAACTATCTGAGAAATTTAGGCATTTAAAGGAAAGCCAATATTGATAAAAATATTTGAAAAGTGAGAGTAATTAAAAGATAAAGTTTACATATAAAAAAATAATAAGACAATAATAGTTAAGGAATAAATGAAGAGCTAAATATTGTAAAGTAAAATACTAATCCAAAATAAAATTTTTGATAAGAAAAATAATAAACTTTATTAAGAAAAAATTGTATTTTTTGAAAATATAAAAAAAGAAAACAAACTAATTGATGAAGAAAATTAATTAGAAAAATAAAAAATTGAAAAATAAAAATAATTAAAAAAATAAGAGTAAATTAAATAAAAAATAAATTAAATAAATAAAAAATAAATTAAATAAAAAAAATAAATTAAATAAATAAAAAATAAATAAAATAAATAAAAAATAAATAAAATAAATAAAAAATAAATAAAACAAATAAAAAATAAATAAAAAATAAATAAAATAAATAAAAAATAAATAAAATAAATAAAAAATAAAATAAATAAATAAAAAATAAAATAAATAAATAAAAAATAAATTAAACAAAAAATAAATTAAATAAATAAAAAATAAATTAAATAAATGAGAATAATTAATTAAAAGAAATAAAAAATTTATAAAAAACAGCATAATAAAAAAATGATAATTACAAAAACATACAATTAAAAATTCAATTAACAATTTGAAACATTTTTTTTACAAATGAAAACTAAGAAATCTGTATAAAGAATATAAAAATAATTTTTATATCAGTTGCATTAAATATAAAATTATCAAAAGGATAAATAGAAAATTTAAAATAGAAGTAAAAAATAAAATAAAAAATGTAGCTAAAAAATCTAGGCATTTAAAGGAAAGCGAATATTGTCAAAAAAAGTTTGAATATTAAAACGAATAAATGAATAAGTTTACATATAAAAAAATAAAAGAGCATTAATAATTAAAAATTAGATGACAATATAAAGTTCAAAAAGAGAAAAAGAGTAATAGAAAACAGAATTTTTGATAAAAAATAATTTATTTAAATATGAAAAGAAAAGTAAAAAGTAAAAACAATTTGATGAAAAATTAAGTTTTAAAAAAGTAAAATAGTAAAAAATAATTTAATAAAAATAATGAAAAAATAAATTATAAAATAAATAAAAAAATAATTAATAAAAAGTGATTCGCGAAAATCAAAAATAAGCCTTTTTATTTTTTTAGATATATAATTTATAGAAAAAATAAAAAAACAATTGATTAATTTTAAAAAATAAAATATAATAAGAAATAAAGTTGTACACAAATGGAGTTTAATATGTGGATAAGTAGAGTAAAAATAAAGAATTTTAGGAATTATGAAGAACAGGAAATTGAATTAAAACCAAATGTAAATGTATTTTACGGAGAAAATGCTCAAGGAAAAACTAATATTATAGAAGCAATTTTTTTATGTAGCATGGGGAAATCTTTTAGAGCAAAACAAGATAAAGAAATGATTAAAATAGATTCTCAAAATGCAGTTGTCGAAATTGAATTTCAGAAAAAAGATAGAGAAGGTAAAATAAAAATACAATTAGGAAATAAAAAAGTTGTATATGTAAATGGAATAAAGATAAAGAAATTAAGTGAGCTTTTAGGGAATCTTAATGTTGTAATATTTAATCCAGATGATATAAATATCCTAAAAGGTGGACCTCAAAATAGAAGAAGATTTTTGGATATAATGATAAGTCAATTAAAACCAAATTATATGCATACTTTAAGTTTATATTCAAAAACAATAGAACAAAGAAATAATTACTTAAGGCAAATAAAAGAAGAGCAGAAATCAGAAAGTATGTTGGACATTTGGGATGAAGAATTATCTAACTATGCTATTGTTATTAGTAAATATAGAAAAGAATTTATGGAGAAAATAAAAAATAAAATAAAAAAGATTCATTCTGAAATTACTGACAATAAAGAAGACATAGAAATAGAATATGTAACAGAGTGCGATGATAAAGAAAAATATCTAAGCTTATTAAAACAAAGAAGAAAATTAGATATTATAAAAGGGTATACAACAAAAGGTATACATAGAGATGATTTTGTGATATATATAAATAAGAAGCAATTAAATATTTATGGTTCACAAGGGCAACATAGAACAGCAATGTTATCTTTAAAATTGGCTGAGGTAAACATTGTTGAAGATGAAATAGAAGAAAAACCTATATTATTATTAGATGATTTTATGTCTGAATTGGATCAAAAAAGAAGAAATCATTTTTTGGAAAAAATAAACGATACACAAGTAATTATTACTTGTACTGATAAAATAGATATTGAAAATAAAAACATTTTAATATATAATGTAAAAGACGGAAAAGTTTATGGAGGAGGAATATAAATGGAAAAGTATAAACATAAATATGGAGCAGAACAAATACAAGTATTAGAGGGACTTGAAGCCGTAAGAAAAAGACCGGGTATGTATATAGGTAGTACATCTGTAAGAGGTCTTCATCATTGTGTATATGAAATTGTAGATAATGGTGTAGATGAAGCTTTAGCAGGATATTGTACAGAAATAAATGTAGTTATTGAAAAAGGAAATGTTATAAGTGTAACTGATAACGGTAGAGGTATACCAGTTGAAATACATCCAAAAACTCATATATCAACTGCAGAGACTGTATATACAGTTTTACATGCTGGAGGAAAATTTGGTGGAGACAGTGGATATAAAGTATCTGGAGGTCTTCACGGAGTTGGTGCTTCTGTTGTTAATGCATTATCTGCATGGACAGAAGTTACTATTAAAAGAGATGGTGGATTATACCAAATGTATTTTGAAAAAGGTAAAACCGTAAGAAAACTAGAAAGAATAGGTGATGCAGAAGGAACTGGAACAAAAGTAAGATTCTTAGCTGATGATACTATTTTTGAAAGCCTAGATTATGATTACGAAACATTAGAAAATAGAATGAGAGAAATGGCATTCTTAACAAAAGGTTTAAAAATAACATTAGAAGACCAAAGAGGAGAGACTCCAAAGAAAGCAGAATTTTGTTATGAAGGGGGAATTATTTCATTTGTAGAGTATTTAAACAGAAATAAAGAAACATTACACAAGAAACCAATTTATATTGAAAAAAGTGGAGAAGTTCCAGTAGAAATAGCGATCCAATATACAACAAGTTATTCTGAAAATATACATACATTTGTAAACAATATTAATACCGTAGAAGGTGGAACTCATCTAGAAGGATTTAAAAGGGCTTTAACAAAAGTATTTAATGATTATGCAAGAAGTCATAATATATTAAAAGAGAAAGATAATAATCTTCAAGGAGAGGATATAAGAGAGGGAATTACTGCAGTTGTTTCTGTAAAAGTAAAAGAACCTCAATTTGAAGGACAAACTAAAACAAAATTGGGAAATAGTGAAGTAACCGGTATTGTTCAAAGTATGGTGAACGAAGCCTTATCAACATTCTTAGAGGAAAATCCAAATGTAGCCAAAGCAATACTTGAAAAATGTGTCAGCGCTTCAAGAGCAAGAGAAGCTGCAAGGAAAGCTAGGGAATTAGTAAGAAAGAAGAATGCCTTAGAAACATCTACATTACCAGGAAAATTAGCTGATTGTAGTAGTAAAAATCCAGACGAATGTGAAGTATATATTGTTGAGGGAGATTCTGCTGGAGGTAGTGCAAAGCAAGGCAGGGACAGAAAATTTCAAGCAATACTTCCTTTATGGGGAAAAATGTTAAATGTAGAAAAAGCAAGAGCTGATAAAATATATGGTAATGATAAATTAAATCCCGTTATATTAGCTATTGGAGCAGGAATCGGAGCTGACTTTGATATTACTAAAATAAGATATGGAAAAGTTATTATAATGGCAGATGCTGATGTTGACGGTGCTCATATTAGAACATTATTATTAACATTCTTCTTTAGATATATGAGACCATTAATTGAAAATGGAAATGTATATTTAGCACAACCACCATTATATAAAATTTCTAAAAAAGGAATGGAAGATATATATTGTTATTCAGATGAAGAACTAGACCAAAAATACAAAGAACTAGAAGAAAAAGGAATATCAAGAGATCAATTAGGCCTTCAGAGATACAAAGGTCTAGGAGAGATGAATCCAGAACAATTATGGGATACTACAATGGATCCGGAAAAGAGAATATTAATTAAAGTTACTATGGATGATGCTATGAAAGCAGATCAAATATTTACATTACTAATGGGTGATGAAGTAGAACCAAGAAGAGAGTTTATCCAAGCTAATGCTAAATATGTTAAGAACTTAGATATATAATTAAATATAAAAAATTAAACGGTAGATAAAACAAATATCTACCGTTTATCTATAAAGCCAATAACAATCTCTACTAAAACCAATATATCTAATATTAAAACCTAATATATATTACTATATAAATAAGCCTTGATACCACATATATTAATCCTTCGCTCGACTATTAATACACCAAAAGTAACTATATTCATCCTAAAACTTAGGACTAGTAATAACTACTAAAAAATATTAGATATAAGAATAATCTTAGCTCGAATTTATTACCTATCATTTGACCATATATTTTAAATAATAAAAATAAATTATAGATATAAAATATTAAATAATTAACAATAAATATAGCCTACAAACAAATAATAAACTCTTATCGCCGACATATTATAATCTATAAAAATAAACTATAATACATCTTTGCTCGAATATTAATAAACAAAATATCATCTATTAATACTCTTTGCTCAACCATTATTGACCTTATAATAGTATTATGTTCAAAATTAAAAATATTATTCAAAACAATAAAAAATTTATTTAAAAAATTGATTTTTTTTAAATGTGCTTGACAAATATAAAAAAAGATTGTAAAATGCTCTTTAAATCGGAGGTGATAAAAATAAAACAGTTAACAGTTCAAGAATGGCTACCTATAGAAAGGATTTATAATGATGGATTTATAAAATTAAAAAATAATAAAATTGTTAAGATTTTAAAAGTAAATCCAATTAATTATAATCTGAAGTCAGATTTGGAGAAAGAATCAATTTTAAATTCTTATAAGATTTTTTTAAAAACTTGTAATTTTAATATTCAAATATTAATTCAAAGTAGTAAAGAAGATTTAACACATCACATTGAAAATATCAAAAAAAATATTTCAAAAAAAGAAAATAAATATTTAGAGAAAATTGCCGATAATTATATCAATTATATTCAACAAATTAATTTAACTAGAAAATCATCATCAAAAGATTTCTATATTATTATATCAGAACAAATAAATAAAAAAATGGATGTTTTTGAGTCAGAGGAAATTATTAAGAATGATTTAAAAGAAAAATATTTTAAGATAAAAGAATGTTTAGCTCGTTCTGGAAATTTAGTTTCTGAGTTATCTACTTCAAAAGAAGTTGAAAAGTTATTTTTTTCTTTATTAAATACCAGAAAAAATTTAAATAATAAATTAATTAAGATAAAGTAGAATAATTATTTAAATAATTAATTAAATTAAATATTTAAAATTAAAAAATAAATTATTAAGGAAATAATTTATTTTAAAACTAATTATTAATAAAAATAAACAATTAAAAAAAATGATTGAATATAAAAATAAAAAATCTATACAATAATTTAAGATATTTTTCTACAAGCTGGATATATTTATAAAGAATAGAAAAAATAATTTTTTATCTAGGTTACGCCAAATTCAACATTACTAAAAAAATGAATAAAAAATTTAAAATATGGGTAAAAAATACAACAAATAATATAACTAAAAATTTAGGCATTTAAGGAAAAGAGAAAATTGTCAAAAATGTTTGTAAATTGAGACTGATTAAAAAAGGAAGTTTACATATAAAAAAATAATAAAGCAATAATGATTAAAAATTAAAAGATGACTAAGTATTGTAAAGAGAAACAAACCTATTGAAAATGAAATTTAAAATAGAAAAATTGAGTTATATGTTTAATAAAAAAATTGTATGTGTTGTTAAAAAAGAAAAAACTAATTGAAAGAAAATTAAAAAA
>CALXCH010000118.1 GCA_944386735.1 uncultured Clostridia bacterium | reverse complement strand
AAAGTATCTTAACAACTAGCAGAAATGATTTTAAAAATTATATAAAAAGCGTGCAATTAATATTGCAATGTACAATTATTACTAAAAATAGACAAAAAATTGAAAAATAACTTAAAATAGTGTATAATTAAGGAAATAAGTATTTTTATAAATGGAGAAAAGATATGAAAAAGGGATATTTAAAAATAATTATAATTTTTATGATTTTATTTTTTATATTTGTCAATTGTAGCTATGCAGCGAGTGGATTAGATGTACTTCAACAACAACAGCAAAATTCTAATTCATCTTCAGGAAGTGTTATATCACAAACACATCCTAATGCTGATACAAATCCTCTTAATGATGAACAAGGAGGTAGTTCGGGCCAATTAATAGGTAGTAGAAGTTCTAGTGATGACTCAGGGGGAAGGACAAGTGGAAGTTTTAGTGGAGGCTCAGGCAATAGCTTAAGGGAACAAAGTATAGATGAAGTAATGTCTAGCGCTGACGATTTTATAAATAATGCAGATACAAATAATACGATATCACAAACGAATGTGCAGAAAACAATTGATTTAATTTATAATATATTATTAGCAATAGGATTAGTAGTTGCAGTTGTTGCTGGTGTTATATTGGGAATAGAGTTTATGGTATCTTCTGCAGATGGACAAGCACAAGTAAAAGAAAAACTAATACCATATGCGGTTGGATGTGTTATAATATTTGGGGCTTTTGGAATTTGGAAATTAGTAATGGTATTACTAGGAACATTCTAATGTAAGTAGGTGATATAATGAGAAATAGAAAAATAGTTTTTATTATTTTAATTTTTTTATTATTAATAATGTTATTATCTAATAAAGTTATTGCTGCAAGGTCGACTAATAGTGCTGTGATAACAGATCCTAGAGATGATCCGGAAATATATTCACCTGGACAGATGAGTGATGCTGATGAAGTAAAAGATATAGGTAATAAAATAATAGGTGTTGTTCAGTTTATCGGTAGTTTTGCATCCGTTATTGTTTTAATTGTTTTGGGTATAAAATATATGACAGGAAGTTTAGAAGAAAGAGCAGAATATAAGAAAACAATGGTACCATATTTAATAGGAGCAGTTTTTGTATTTGGTATTACAAATATATTAGGAATAGTTAATTCTATAACTGGTGGATTGTTATAAAGAGGTGAGAAAAAATGAAATTATTTGAGAAAAAAATAATAATAGTATTGACAATTTTAATTTTTATAATTATCCTAAATGTAGGAAACTCATTTGCTTTTTCAGTTACTGATTTAACTGGTACGCAAGTTTCTGACCAAAATTTACAGGGAATTGGAAATAGTATTATAACGATATTAACAACTGTAGGTTCAGTTCTTTCAGTTATAGTTTTAATATTATTAGGTTTAAAATATATGTTAGGAAGTGTAGAGGAAAAAGCAGAATATAAAAAGTCTCTTATGCCTTATGTAATTGGTGCCATATTAATATTTACAGCATCAGTAATTGCAGGAGTAATTTATAGGTTTGCGATAAATTTGGGTTAACTAATTTGATTTATGTAAAAAAATCTGTTATAATAGATTTAACAAAGTTTTTAAAGTTTCTTATATATAAAAACGTATAAGAATTTTAAGTATATATAAATTTAATAAAAGGAGGAAATATTATGAAAAAAATGTCTAAAGTAATATCTGTACTTCTAATCGTTATAATGTTAGTAGCAGTAACAACTAATGTTTTTGCAGCTGTTGCAGGTGTTAGTGATCCATCAACATTAACAGGACAAACAGTTTCAGGAACAGACAAAATAACAAACTTAGGTAACCAAATTATTACAATTTTAACAATAGTTGGTACGGTTGCATCAGTAATTGTTTTAATTGTTCTAGGTTTGAAATATATGATGGGAAGTGCAGAAGAAAAAGCAGAATACAAGAAGACAATGTTACCTTATGTAATAGGTGCAGCATTAGTATTTGCAGCATCAGCAATAGCTGGAATACTATACAACTTCTTAAGCAATGTATCAGCATAATAATAAAGTTAATAGTTAAACGTAAAGAAGAAGCTATGGATTATCATAGCTTCTTCTTTATGTAAATAATATTTAAGCCCTTCATTAAATAGAAAATAACAAACATGTTACAAATATATTACATTATTATTAAAAATAAAAAAAATGTATAAAAAACTATGAAAATGTAGTTTTTTTTGTTATAATAATAAATAAGGATTATTAGGTGAAAAGGAGTGAAAAAATGGGAACTTATAATATACCAAGAAATGTTAAAGGTGAAGGAAGAATTTTATTTATATTTTCAACTAAAGCATTGATATATTCAGGTGTAGGAGCTTTAATAGGAGGATTATTTTATATTATTTTTAATTTATTAGGATTAACTTTAATAGGAGTAATATGTGTTATATTTTTTGCTTTAATTGGATTTATTATAGGAACTTTTAAAGTGCCAAATTTAAATAGATTTGAAATAACAAGAAAAACGGGAGGAGAAAATATAGATGACGTAATAAAGAGAGCTTTTAAATTTAAAACAAGGAAACATAAATATTATATATATGATTATACAAAGGAGGAAAATAAAGATGAGTAATTTAGATCAAACAACACAGATGCTAATTTTTCTTTTAATTGGGGCTTTTGTAGTATTATTTATACTACTTATTGTTTACTTTGTTTTAAAAAGAAAAGAAAATAAAAAAGAAGTAAATAAGACGCAAAAAATAAACAGTGGAAATATTAATAAAAACGATAAAAATTCTGTAGGTCAATTAGATAAAAGGTCAATATTTGATTTTATGGAGTTTGATAAAATTGAAGATAATATGATAATACAACATAATGGCAAACGTTACATAATGGCAATTGAATGTGCAGGAATAAATTATGATTTAATGTCTGGAGTTGAAAAGACAGGAGTAGAAGAAGGTTTTGTACAATTTTTGAACACATTAAGATTTCCGATTCAAATGTATATTCAAACAAGAACAGTTAACTTAGAAAAGAGTATAGATGGATATAAAAAGAGAATTAATCAAATCGAATCAGAGTTATTTGCTAGAACACAACAATACCAAGAAATGGTTGAATCTGGAAAGTTTTCTAAAAAAGAATTAGACAAAGCCTTTTATGAAGTTACAAAAGTAAGAAACTTATATGAATATGGTAAAGATATTATATATGATACAGAAAAGATGAGCTTAAACAAAAATATTTTAAATAAAAAGTATTACATAATTATCTCATATTCACCGAATGAAAGTGGAACAGGGGATTTTGCTAAAGACGAAATACAAGCTATGGCATTTTCAGAACTATATACAAGAGCTCAATCAATTATAAGAACCTTATCTGCATGTAGTGTTAATGGAAAAATATTAAATTCAATAGAATTAGCAGAATTATTATATGTGGCTTATAATAGAGATGAATCAGAAACATTTGACTTGAAGAAAGCTATGAAAGGTGACGTTGATGCTTTATATAGTACAGCACCAGATGTATTAGAGAAGAGAATAAAAGAAATAGATAAAGAAATTCAAGAAAAAGCAATGAGTAAAGTAACAGAACAAGTTGAAAATTATAGAAGTAAATATAGAGCTAAATTAGAACAAAAGGAAAATTCTATAGATGAGTTAGCAAATGAAATGGCAAACTTAATTTTAAATGAAAATAGAGAATATTTAGGGGACGACGTTGTTGATGGTATTCTTAATGAAAATTCAGAAGAAGGAGGAAAAGCAGAAGATGAGGAAAAACAAAAAAAGACAAGAACTAGAAAAACAAGAAAGTCAGTACAAAGAACAACAGAGTAATTTATTTAAAAGAACGACAATAAAAGAAATCATTGCTCCATCAGGAATAGACGTTTCTAATGTTGACAGATTAGAAATAATATCAAACATTAAAAGATATGCTAGAAGTTTCTTTGTATCAACATTACCTAGAATGTGTACATTTCCAGAGTTGTTTAGAGATATGTATTTGTTTGGAGATATTAATACATCTGTTTATATAAATCCAATACCAGAATCAAGGTCACAAAATGAGTTAAATAGAGTTATAAATGAATTAGAGACAGAAAGAATTGTAGCAGCTGATAAAGGAAATATAAATAGAGAAAGTAATTTAGCCCAGAAAAGAGTTGAAGCAGAACAATTAAGAGATGAAATATCAGCAGGATATAACAAATTATTTGAAGCTTCAGTAGTAGCAACACTTTTTGCTTATAACTTAGATGAATTAGAAAAAGATACAAAATTATTGGCAACAGAGATGTCAAAAAGTTTAGTAGAAATAAAAAGTGCCTGGGCAATACAAGAAGAAGCGTTTCAAAGTAATTTGCCACTTATGCAAAACAAGATAGGAAAAGTACATACATTTGATAGAAGATCAATGGCCACAACATTTCCTTTTACAACATCTGAAGTAGGTCATTCAACCGGAGTACCAATAGGATTTAACAGGCAAACAGGAACACCAATTTTATTTGATAATTTTCATCCATCTTTGACTAATTACAATATGGTTATATTTGCTAAATCTGGAGCCGGAAAGTCAGTTACAATGAAAACATTAATTTCTAGGTCTTCTGTCCTTATGGGAATTGAAAGTTTGGCATTAGATGCTGAAGGTGAATATTCTATAGTTGCTGAGAGTTTAGGAGGAATAAATGTTGTTTTAAGTCCTAACTCAAAAACAATTATAAATTTATTTGATGTTGAAACAGAAAAAGTTAAAGATGAGATTACAGGAAGAGAGAGAACAGTTATAAATATAGAGAATAAGGTAGAAGACGTTACACAAGCGTTACTTACAATGGCAAGAGGAAGTACACGAAGCACAGAAGTTAATGAATTAACAAAACAAATTATAGCAGAATCAGTAGCGGAAGAATATGCAGCATTAGGAATAACAAGTAATCCGAATAGTTTGTATAGAGAAAGTACCAACTTTGATAGTAGTGATAGACTTTATAGACAAAAAAAGGATATGCCTACAATAGGTAGTTGGTACAAGAGAATAGAGAGGAAAGCTCAGGAAAATAAGAATAGCGACTATAGTTTCCATTATAGTTATTTATTAAAAGTTATGAAACAATATATTAGAGAATATGATGGACAGATGGCTTATTTTGATGGGCAATCAACTTTTGAGTTGTTAGAAGGAGCACCATTTATAAATCTTGATATTTCTCAACTTGAAGAAAGATTTGCAAGACCTCTTGCACAGCAAATATTACTTTCTTGGATTTGGGAAAAATACGTAAAGAAAAATAGTGAAGATAGGAAAAAAGCTAGTAAGAAAAGAGTTTTAGTAGATGAAGCATGGATGTTATTACCATATCCAGAAGCTGTGGATTTCTTAAACACTATGGCAAGACGTGCCAGAAAAAGAAATGTTTCTCTAGCAATTATTTCACAAAGATTCCAAGATTTTTATGAGAAACCAGAAGCGCAAGCAGTTTTAACTTCATCAGATACAAAATTATTTTTAGCACAAGATAAAGCAGAAATAGAATACTTAAAAGAAGTATTTAAATTAAGTGAAGGAGAAGCAAATTTCCTAGTAACATGCTTTAAAGGAGAAGGTTTGTTAAAGGTTGGTTCTGAATCAGCGATTATACAAATTACTCCTACACAGAAAGAGTTTGAGTTTGTAGAGACAAACTTAAATAAATTAGTAGAAATGAGAAAGAAAAAACAAGGAGTTTAATATGAATAATTTTACCAAAAAACGGAATTGTACAGAAGATTATCATAGCATTAGTTTTTCTAATAATATTTAATTTTATATATCCTTATGTTTCAATATATGCAGCTGAAGAGATAGAAGATGAAGAAGTAAATACAGAGGATGATGATTTAGATGTAGGAGGAGTTTTATTAGATCCGTTAATAAGCTTAATATCAGGAGTTGGAGAAGGTGTTATATGGGTTCTTCAATCACAATTATTAGGTATGGGAACTTCTAATAGAAAGGTAACAGTTCAGCCGGGAACAGATTTACTTGCAGCCACATTAGTTGGTGCAGCTGAGGGGACAGCAGTAGGTGGTGCAATAGTTGGAACCGGAGGAACCGTCGTAATTCCTGGTATAGGAACAGCTGTGGGAGGAGCTGCTGGGGTCGTAACACGGTGGTATATTACGGAGCTATTGGAGGTTTCATTGGAGGAGTAATTTCAAAGATGTTTATTAATAAAGAGTTTTCATATTATTTTCCTCTTTATGCAATTTCACCACAAGAGATATTTTCCGATCAGATTCCAGCGTTACATATTAATTTTATTAATCCAAAAACTTATGACCAAGAATCACAAGAACAAGATGGATTATTACCAGTATATAATTCTGCAAAAGAATTGGGACCACAAATTGCTAGATGGTATGTGGCATTAAGAAATTTAGTTTTAGTTGGTTTAATGGTGGTATTATTATATATTGGTATAAGGATAGTAATTAGTTCAACTGCTGGAGAGAAAGCTAAATATAAAGAACATATCAAAGATTGGATAGTTGCTGTTATATTAGTTGTTTTTATGCATTATATTATGGCTTTTGCTTTAACAATGACAGAATATGTTACTAATATTTTAGTAGGACAAAGTCAAACTCCATATTTGGCAGTAACGGAAGATGAAATAAAGCAGATATTTCCAGATGATTACGAAAATATGCAAAAGTCGGATGATGGTACTTATGCTATAAAATCAAATTTAATGGGTTATGTAAGATTTCACCAACAAAGAGATAGGATTGACGAAAATGGAAATGTAAAAGTAACCTGGAGTTATATAGGATATACAATAATTTATTTAGTTTTGGTTATATATACAGTTATGTTTGTTGTTATATATTTAAAAAGGGTTATTTATATGGCTTTCCTAACTGTTATAGCACCACTTGTAGCATTAACTTATCCAATAGATAAAATATCAGATGGAAAAGCCCAAGCATTTGATATGTGGATAAAAGAATATGTATATAATTTATTGTTACAACCATTCCATTTATTATTATATACATTGTTAGTTGGTTCTGTTATGGAACTAGCAGAAAGCAATATAATTTATGCAATTGTAGTATTAGGATTTTTAGTACCAGCTGAGAAACTATTACGTAGATTCTTCGGATTTGAAAAAGCTCCAGAAACAGGATCTATAGTTGGAGGAGTTGTTGGAGGAAGTCTGGCAATGAATGCAATTAATAGATTAGGAAAATTAGGACCATTAGGACCAGGGCCAGGTGGAAAAAAATTAGGAAGCGGAAATGGAGATTCTGGTGATGGAGGAACTCCTGATAATTCAAAAATTAGAACAGCAGATAAAGATATTGGGTCCGGAGATGATTTAATAATGAGTGCCTTCGGAGGAGAAAATAGTAATGGAAATAATGATGTCAATAACAATAATGAAAATACTGAAATTAGAATGAGTCCGTATACAGCAATAGGTCAAGGAGACAGAGAAGAAAATTCAGATAATACTCCTCCAACTGGATATATGAGAACAGATAGTGGATTATTTGTACCTGATCATAGACCATTAGAAATACAAAGACCAAATGATGCTTCAGAATTAGCAACATCACCTACACCAAGTGTAGCAAGTAATGAGAGAATTGAAATTGGACCAAACGAAGGTGCAACAGATGGTGGAACAACGATTAGATTAGAATCAGTACCTTCAAGTGAAACAGACAATGAAAAACAACCAGAAGTTCAGGATTCTCAAAATAGTGGAATAAAGGGAAAAATAGATAACGTAAGAAAATTTGGAAGAAATTTAGCACAAACACCTGTTGGAAAGCCAATAATAGCTGGAGCTAAAACTGCAGGAAACTATGTAGGCAAAATAGGTACAAAAGCTCCAAGATTAGTGACAAAAGCAGCTTTAGGAGCAGCTTTAGGAACAGCAGGAGTAGCTGCAGGAGTAGCTACTGGAGATTGGTCTAATATTGCAGCATATGGTGCAGGAGCAGCTGTAGTAGGAGCAAAAGTTGGAGATAATATTTCAAATACTGCAGGAAGATTAAAAGCAGGGGCAGGAAATGTTCGTCAAACTTATATGCAAAATAGATATACAAGTGATGAAATAAAAAAGAAACAAAATGATAAATTAGATGAAGATTGGATGAAATCTAAAGACACAATTAAAATGTATAAAGAAAAATTTGGAAAACAATATGATGATGCTATGAAAGATGCACTAGAATATAGAAAATATGGAATAACAGATGATAAAGCAATCATTGGAGCTATGAAATTAAAAGGATTGAAGGGTAAAGACAGTAAAATAAGCAGAACATCTAAAGAAAGAATCGCACTTGCTAAAGCAGCATCAAAAATAAAAGATGACAAAGGATTAAAAGATTATGGAGACAGATTAAAAGATAATGGAATAAGCGACGATAAGATAAAAGAAGTAAAAAGTAATATTAGATTAATTAATGATATGTAATTGATGGAGGAAATATGTTTAGAAAATTAAGATTACTATATTATAATAATAAAGAAAAAATATGGGTTGTTTTAGGAATTTGTATACTTATTTATGTTATTATTCGAATAATAAATTATAGTATTATAAAGAATAATCAAGAAAATACAAATAGTATACAGGATACTGTAACAACTAGACAGTATACTCCATCAACTACTAGTCCCGTAATTACAGATTCAACAATATCTAAAAATACATTAGAAGAACATACTAATATAATAGAGAAATTCATGGATTATGGAAATTCGGATAATGTAGAAGGAGCTTATGATTTATTAAGTCAAGATTGTAAGGATGAGATGTTTTCTACAATAGATAGATTTTATAATAATTATTTTAAAGATGTATTTAGTGAAAAAAGATCTTATGATATGGAAACTTGGATGGAATATAATGGTAATGTAACATATAGAATAAAATATTTAAATGACATTATGGCAACTGGTACAATTAACGATGAATTTATTGAGGACTATTTCACAGTAATAGAAGAAAATGGCGAGAAAAAATTAAATATTAATCAATTTATTGATAAATTTGAAATGGATGAAAAAGGTAGTGTGCAAGGGCTAGATGTATCTATAATAGGTAGATATACTTATTATGACTATGAACAATATGAATTTGTTTTTACTAATAATTCAGAAAAACCAATTACTATAGATAGTAAAAATGACACAGAAACAGTATATATCAAGGATAACAATGATATTGAATATACTTGGTTTGGAAATGAAATTCCAAACGAATATTTAACATTAAACCCAGGAGAAAGTAGAACTTTTAGAATTAAGTTTAATAAATTATATAATCCTGAAAGAATTGATGAATCAGTTAATTTTACAGATATAAAAGTAGATGGAGAAAATGACGTAGTAACATTAAAAATAGGCGTTTAAGGAGGAGTAAATGTTAAATTCAGATGAAATAAAGAGAATAATAGTAAAAA
>CALXCH010000117.1 GCA_944386735.1 uncultured Clostridia bacterium | reverse complement strand
TTCATAAAAATAAAAGCAAAGACGAAAGCAAATATGAAAACAAAAAAGATAAAAATAAAAAAGGAGAAAAAGATGACGAACGAAAAGATAAAAATGGCGCAAAGCCTTGAGGCTGTAAAAAAGAGAGAGAGAGAGAGAGCTACACTTTAGTAAATAAGGGAAAAAGTGCAGTTTTATTAAGCATACAAAGAAATCTGAAAAATGAAAATAAATTTAAGCATAGACTATTTATCTATGTGCATTTTTTATGTACGTAGATAAGTAGTCTTTTTTGAGTGCAAAAATAAAAAATTAGAAGACAAAAATAATAAAAGGGGGAAAATAAAATGTTAGAACCTTTAGCAAAATTACAAAAAGATAAGGAAAAAGCAAATGGTATTACATTAGTTGCGTTAGTAGTAACTATTGTTGTTTTGTTAATTTTAGCAGGGATAACAATTGCATCGCTTACAGGAGATAATGGAATATTAGGAAAAGTAGGAGAAGCAAAAGAACAAACAGATTTAGCACAAATAAAAGAAGAAGTAGTGTTAATCTGGAACGAAACACAAATAGAAGTAGCAGGAAAAGGGTATACAGACCAAGAGATAGCTGATATTTTTGAGAAAAAATTACAAGCAAATGACCCTGATGCAACAGTTAAGTATCAACCAGCAAATGATACATATGAGGTAGATTACAAAGACCATATGTTTGAGGTACAGATAAGTGGAGAGCTAACAAATAATAGAGAAGATGTAGTAAATGATATAGAAGATGCGCTTGATAATATAGATAAAGATTTGGCAGGAGAAGATAAAGCAGACCAAATACAAGATGAATTAAATAAAAAAGATCCAGATTCAACAGCAGAATATGATCCGGACACAGGAAATGTAGATATAAATCATGGAGGATATGAAGCAGAAGTAGATGAAGATGGAAATGTAACTATAATAGGTCCAATAGGTGGTGGTGATACACCAGATACATCAACAATAGAGATAACTTCACAACCAGAAGATATACAAGCAATAGAAAGACAAAATGATGTAACCTTTACAGTCGTAGCAACAGGAAATGGGACAGGAAACTTAAATTATCAATGGTATTATAAGACAAGTGGGTCAGGAGCAGAAAATGAAATATCAGGAGCAAATGGAAGTTCATATACAATAAGTAAAAAAGATGTAACAAAAGATTTAGATGGAAGATATTATTATGTAAAAATAACGCAAGAAAATGCTCAAGATACAACATCAGAAGCAGCACTATTAAATGTAGGAGAAGCAGCAAGTATAACAGGAGGACCATCATCAGTAACAGTAACAAAAGGAGAAAAAGCAACATTTGAAGTTACAGTTATAGGAACAGGAGATTTAAGTTATCAATGGTATAAAAGTACAATAAACTCTAATACAGATGGAACAAAAATAGATGGGGCAAATGAAAGTACATATACAATAGATAGTGTAGCAGAAGAAGATAAGGATACATATTACTATTGTGTGATAACACAAAATTATGGAAGTTCAACAGTAGAAATAAGAAGTAATGTGGCTAAATTAACAGTAGGAGATAAAGTAAGTGTAAGTTCACCAAATGATGTAAAAGCCATAGCAGGAATAACAGATGTAATATTTGAAGTAGAAGCAAGTGGAAGTGGAACATTTAGTTATCAATGGTATAAGAATACGACAAACAGTAATCAAAATGGAACACCAATAGATAGTGCAACAGGAAACACATATACAATACCAAAAGAAGAAGCTACAACAGATTTAACTGGAACATATTATTATGTAGAAGTAACACAAAACTTTAGTGGAACTCAAGAAAAAGTAACAAGCAAAGCAGCAAGTTTAAGTGTAATAGCAGCTACAACAATAAGTGTAAATCCTAAGCCAGTAACAGTATATGAAAATGGACAAGATGCAACGTTTGAAGTAACAGCAGAAGGAGAAGGAAATATAACGTATCAATGGTATTCAAATACAACAAACAGTAATCAAAACGGAACACCAATAGATAGTGCAACAGGAAGTACATATACAATACCACAAGAAAATGTTACAACAGACTTGAATGGAACATACTACTATTGTGTAGTTACACAAGCTTACGGCTCAAGTACAACAACAGTAACATCAGATGCAGCATTGTTAACTGTTATAGGAATAGAAATACAAGCAAATCCAGCAAATGTAATAGCATATGTTGGAGGAACAAGTAAGCAAGCACAAATAAGTGGAACAGGTATAGGAACACTTAGTATAGAGACACAGCCAGATGAGGCCGTAGCAACAGCAAGTATAGATGGAACAACACTTACAATAAAACCAGTAGGAAAAGGAAATACAGCAGCCGTTATAAAAGAGTCAAATGGAAATAAAACAGTAACAGTAAATATAGAAGTAAAAGAAACAAGTTTAGATGTAGACGATACAGAGGTAAATTTATATGTTGATGGAGATAGTAAGGAAATACCAATAGAAGGAACAGACATAGGGAATATTACTATAGTAAGTCCAACAGATGATAATATAGCAGAAGTAACTATAGAAGATGGGAAAATTATAATTACACCAAAAGGACCAGGAGAAACAAGTGTAACAATAAAAGAAGATAATGGAAATAAAGAAGTGACAATACCAATAAAAGTAGAAGAAACAACAATAGAAGCAACAAAAACAGATGTAATAGCTTATGTAGGGGGAGCAGAGCAAACAGTAACAATAAGTGGACAAAATACAGATACATTTATAATTGAAAAACAACCAGATAGTAGATATGCAACAGTAGAATTAAATGGTGGAACATTAACAATTACACCAGAAGCAGTAGGTCAAACAAATGTAACAATTAAAGAAACAAATGGTAATAAAACAATAGATATAAATATTGAAGTAAAAGATACAAGTATAAATGCAAATGTAGAAAGTATTACTGCATATGTTGGTGGAGATGACCAAGTAATTACAATTACAGGAGATAATTTAGGAGAAGTTAGTATAGAAACACCACCAGATGCTTCTAAAGCGACAGCAGAAATAGAAGAAAATACAATTACAATAAAAGCTGTAGGAGAAGGCTCAACAAGTATAGTAATAAAAGAAGCAAATGGAAATAAGACAGTTACTATACCCATAGAAGTAAAAACAGTAACAATGGCACCATCTACTAATAAAGTAACAGCATATGTAGGAGGAGAAGACCAAACAGTTACAATAACAGGAACAAACTTAGGAGACCTTAGCATAGTAACTGAACCACAAACAACAGTAGCAACAGTAAGTATAAGTGATAAAACACTTATAATTTCTCCAAAAGGAAAAGGAGAAACAAGTGTTACAATTGAAGAAGCTAATGGTAAAAAACAATCTACAATTAGTATAGAAGTATTAGAAAGTACAATAAAGGCAAATCCTACCAGTGTTACAGCATATGTAAATGGAGGTAGTAAAAATGTTGAGATAAGTGGAGATAATATAGGAACATTAACTATTAGTGACTCCCCAACAGAGACAGTAGCAACAGCAAGTTTAAGTGGAAATACACTTACAATACAACCAGTGGGTTCAGGAACAAGTAGTGTCACAGTAAAAGAAGCAAATGGAGGAAAAACAGTAACAATAAGTATATCTGTTTTAGCAACAAGTATTACACCACAAACGGTACAAGTATATGCAGGAGGAAATGCAAAGACAGTAACAATAGAGGGGCTAAATATGGGAGATTTAACAATTACAACGAAACCAGATGTGACAAAAGCAACGGCAGAAATTAGTGGAACAACACTTACCGTAACCCCTGTAGCAGCGGGAACAACAAGTTTAGTATTAACAGAGTCAAATGGTGGTAAGACAGCAACAATACCAATAAATGTATTAGAAACAAGCATAACAGCAGATCCAACAAGCATAACAGCAGATGTAGGAGGTGGCAATCAAACAGTAACGCTAGGGGGAACAAATGCTGGCACATTTGATATAGTAACTCAGCCAAATTCAGCAGTAGCAACAGCAAGTATAAGTGGAAATACATTAACAATAACACCAGTAGCAAAAGGAAATACAAACGTAACAGTAAAAGAAGCAAATGGAAATAAAACAGTTACAATAAGTATTACAGTATGTGAAACAGTAGTAGCAAAAGATATATCAGCATCAGACTATGGAGCAACTGTAAATGGATATGATTGTACAAATAGTGCAGCAGTAGATAACTGGAAAATTTTCTATGCAGATAATACAAATGTATATCTAATAGCAGGTAATTATATAGTATATACTTATATGCCACCTAGCTCAACAAAAGGTAATAAACCAAGTAAAGGAGATTCTGGAACGAGTGCACATTTCAGAAATGTAATGGATGATTACACAGGATCAGCTAGTATAACAAATGAAAAGATAAAGGCACTAAATAATAATTACTTTAATGTAAAAAAATTTACAAGTACTTATAACAATATGAAGTCGGTAGCATATATGTTAGATATAAATGCATGGGGTGTATATGCGGGTGAAGATGCAGAATATGCAATAGCATGTCCAACAATAGAATTATTGTTAAATTCATATAATAAAAAGTATAGAACAAATTATACGCCACAAGTAATAGATAAGACAGGATATCAAGTAAATAGGAATGATGAGGACGGCAGTTTAGCAAGAGATAATCTATATGCTTTGGGTAGTGATAGTACATATAGTTCAAACTATGGTATGTGGATAGCTAGTCCATCTGGCACTACCAATGATTATGTGATGACTCTAGATCGTAGTGTCTTATCATCTACTTCTGCTAGTGGTGCTGTATCAACTGGAAATAAAACTTCAAGATATATGGGATTTCGTCCGGTAGTATGTTTAAAATCTGATGTAAAACTTGTAAAAAATTATGATGGAAGTTATATGATACGATAAAATTGATATCCGGATAGAATTGTTAAAATGCAATGAAATAACAGTTTTAGAGTGAAAATATTCGGTCAAGACTGAGAAGAGGGTTCCTATTTTAGGACACCCTCTTTTTCAAAAAGTAAAATTTAAATTAATTGCTTTTTTATACTATCTACAACAAAACTACAAATAATAAATTCTACGCTAAATACTAAGCTTAGTTTAAATAAGTTTATTCCTATATAGTATATTAAAGGTGCTTGAAAGAATAACATATAACTAAGCAATATAAAAGCAGAAACTAAGCCAAGTAGAAAACAAAATTCAAGTCCTTTATATAATATTTTATATGTAGTTTTATCTAAATTCTTATAATATGTAACTATTTTTTTAACATTTTAAACCTCACTAAAAATAGTATTTTTTATATTTGTTTCTATTAAGATGTTAACATGTATATAACATAAAAGCAATGGAAATTGTAGCCAGAAGAGAAG
>CALXCH010000116.1 GCA_944386735.1 uncultured Clostridia bacterium | reverse complement strand
CCACTAATTATATTATTTTTATTATTCTCTGTAAGAAAATGCCTCAAAAAATATATCTGACTTTTTACACAATTAGTTATTATTTCCATCAGGTAATTTACCTTTCAAAGAACTACAGTATAAATATTCTGGATACAAAGTATTTTCTATCTTTCCTTTAATCATCTTATGACCTATTTTTAAAAACTCCTCGCCACTGTCAAAATTTCGTACTTGCTTTTTATCATCTTCAATTCTAGATTTTGAATTAATGGTAATAGACTGATCATCTAAAAATAATAAGTTTCTTTCTATATCAACAGACACTTTATTCACCCATTCAATCTGTTGTCCCCAGCCATGTGGCACAAGGCATTTTGGTGTTCCATCTATTGAAATCTTCCAATTGTCATGTCCAATCCTAAATAAATAGACCGGTTTTCCAACATTGGAAAAGATTGGAACTACAGTACCAGGAGTTTCTACAAATGTACCTATCGCAATAGACTGTTCTGTAGGCATATAATAATGATGCTTAATATTAATATCTTTTGCATTAAGTTGGTTTCCACCATTAATTTCAGTCGCTAACCATTTATGTATTTGCTCATTATAATTACGCAGATGTTTAGCATTAGTTGCAAAATATCTTGCCTCCTCATCCTTAATATATCGAAGATAACGATTACCATCTCTATGTTCTTTTATTTTCCCATCATACCAGTTATCCTCTATAGGATATAGTCCCATATAAGAATTTTTAAATTCGTTGGCTGAAGAATGTAGAACGAGATAATACTCTCCCCTAATATCTTTTGCAATCATTAAAAAATGATTTCCACTATCAAAGCTGAATGAATATCCATGAATATTAGAGGCTTGAATAAAAACTTCCTCATCTAGATATTTTGTAAAGTTAGTCGTCAGCTTTTGTGGATCAAAATGATCAAGTTTAAATACACTACTAGAACATACATTTACTGTCGCATCAACCGGAATAATACTCGTTCCACATTGCCAACATACAAACATACCTGTAGCAAATCCTCCTGATAATCTCTGGACATTATTCGGATATCCTAGATCAAGTGATGGATAAATTGCAGCGCCACTGTTTTCGCTGGAATCATAGTTTTTAACAATAAAATTTAATAATTCCTGAGTCTTACGTATATAAGGTAAGAGTACTCTTTGAGTATTATCATTTAATAAATTTTCATAATTAAATAAATCGTCATAGCTGTGAATATCTTCAGAGGGTATAAATGAATCTTGAATATGAAGTTCATGTGTCCAATCGCTTGCTACATAATTTACTAATTGTGTGCTATAAAGCTTATGTAAATGTACACAGTTATACTGTAAAGAAGCGATTCTTTTTCTCCAATTATTGTGGAGTTCCATAGCACTAGACTCTGGATGTTCATAAATATCCGTAGATGGATCAATATTTGTGCAATTTTTCATTACTATTTCTAAATATTCTTTATGTGCTATATATTCAGAATATATAGCACTATTATCAAAAATATTCTGATACAGTACAAATGCCCCCTTATATCTGCGACTTCGTGTCCAGAGTTTTGTACTCCTAAAAACCATATAATCATCAGTAATAACAGCATGATCTATTTCAAGTAAAGGGACAAAATATATATCTACTCTACAACCTTTCTGTTGACAGCCAGGAAGTATCTCATCAATAATAGCTGTAACTGCTCTGTCTATATCAAGTAATGGCACCTTACAGTTGGGCTTCGTATTAAAAATAATCGGGTCAGTAATGATAATTTTTAAGTTACGTAGGAGTTCTTTCTGAATCACTTCTTGCAGTGTCTGGATTATATTCTTAGAATTATTAAAATCAAACGCATCCATTAATGATTGTCCTGCTAAGATCAATGTTGAATTGCATTCTTTAATTACATTTCGACGTAATTCCCAAAAATATAGCTCAGGTATATCTGCAACAAAACTACTTTTATCACTTACATAAGTAATTAATTGTTTTTCTTTCAAATACTTATGAATCTTATCATTTTTTACTTCAACACTGTTTATTGATTTTTCTTCTTTATTATATAAAATTTCAATCTCGTCTTGTAATAACGCTCCTAATGTCAACCACATCAAAAAATTATCAAGCGAACTATTCAACTGGTCTGAAAGGAAGTCCACAAATCTTGTAGTAAAAAAATCGTCTTCTATTCTCTCTACCCCATTCAATATTTTTTTAAATGTGACCTTAAATATTGTCCTATTAACCTTTCCGTTCTTCAGTAGATCTGAATATAATTTTAGACAATCATCCATTATTTCGTCATCTCTAATTAAAATCCTCACTACATCTTTTCGGAACTTAGACGTACCACCTTTCTTAATTGTTTTCCCATTTATAATATTAGAAATTAAAGGTTGCCGCCCCTTTTCTTCTATATTAAAAATATCAGGACTATTCCATAAGCTAGCCGGGAAAAAAAATTTTAAAATATCAACATTTTTTTCAGGTCTGGCTATGTAGCTATAATCTTGGAAAAGTGGTTTCGTAGAATCCAGAAGACAGTCTTTAATTTGTTTTAGATTTATCATATAATTCTCCTTGTAATTAACGTACTGAAGTATCTATAAACAATATATCATTGAAAGATAAAAGTTACAATTCTTCAAAATTATGCTTCTTTTTATAATAGCATATAGTAGCGCAATATTTGTGTGTTTCTATATTCATATTTTGCCATCATAGTATATTTCGTCATCATTTTATTCCTTTTTCCGCCGATTTACGCAATAATATCACCTTATATTTCTAATTATGCGTATAGCGAATCGTGCATATTGTCCAAATATTTATTTTTTTACAGTTATATTATATAATTTTTACACAAAGCAAAGGAGGGATGTATCATGGTAAATAATGGACAGACAGATTGTATTGTTCTTAAAAATGTAAAGAGCAAGACAAAGCCAATCAAACTATTATTCCAACTGTGTGCTTATAATGGGGAATTGGTTATATTGTTAAAGCAAAAGGGTGATAAGCGTAAATATATCGTGAATATATATGATCTTATTCAGCCATATACATCTAATAATATAGCCGCAAGAGAAAGCACTCTTTTCCCCATAAATAAACAGAAATAATAAGAGTTGCTTGACGACCGAATATAATTGAATGTTTTATAATCATTCAATTATATTCGGTCGTTTTTATTTTTACGGAAAGTGGGTGTATTATTATGTATACTTTTCAAACCCTTCTCTACAATACATTAAATTTAATAGCCGAAGGTCTGATTTTACAAAAAAACTATATTTCTATTCTACTTGTTTTTATTGTTATTGATATTGTGACTTTAATAGAAATAAGTATAAATAGAAGGAAGTTCAATAAGAGAATATATATAAAAAAAGTGTTAACCGTAATCTCTATGCTGTTGGTCGTATTAATTTCCAGTATAATTGATATCTGCTTTGCCACCGAAAATATTACGGTTTCAACAGCAGTATCTCTATTTTACCTATCCCAAGAAGGCAAGTGTATTTTAAATAATGCATATACATTAGGATTGCCTTTGCCTAAAATATTAATTAAGATTATTGATCAACTTGACAAAAATGATAATGACTCGCCTTCAAAATAAGGGATATCGTGCTTGATATCCCTTATTTTGAGGCCTTAGAATGTGCTAGCTATTACATTATATGCTCAATTTTTAATTATCTCCTCTAAGAAAAGGCAGAAATACCGCTGCCAACATTTCCTAGACTTTATTTATAAATATAAGCCTCATCCCACGCCTGAACATCCTCTTCAGAGGCACTTGACCAGAATCTCTGACCGTCTAACCAGTTACCTGTTCCAGAACTTCCGTCCGATCATGAAAAGAAATACCGAAATGACGAATTTTCTCTTCCTTTTTTAATTCCAGTGTCGTTTCGTATGCACGGCATTTTTTGAAATAAGCAAAATTGTCTGCACCCTGCGGATGCACCATGTAGAAATCAAAGTAGTCCGCCCCACAGTATGGTTATTCAAATTTACTTTTAGAATATCGGCAAACTCATACACATAATAGTTGAAGTTATTCTTTTTCCAGAACATGCAGTAATTACGGACAATCTGTTCCTCTCCATACCAAAGAGGAACACGGGAAATGGAAGCGTCAAAGGTTATAGTAGTACCACTGCCTTCAACAGGTAAAATACCCTATCCACTGATGACCATCATTCGTGCTTCTTACAGATTTTCAGCATAGAATATCTCTCCCAGAATACCAATTATAGTCTGGTAAAATTCCTTCTCAATGGATTGTTGTTCTTTCACGGCTACAGGAAGGCAGGGAATATTTTTTAATTCTTGTACTGTGATCGAAAAAAGTTAGACTACAATATGATGTTGTATCATAATACTTGACACTTCTACTTCACGGATTTATAAAAAAAGAAGTGAAAATGGAGGTCAAAAATGGCACAGAAAAAAGTTTACGACAATGAGTTCAAGATTCAGGCAGTAAAGTTGGGAAGAGAGGTCGGTTTCAGCAAGGCTGCAAAAGAATTGGGGGTTAACATCGACACGCTTTATGGATGGAATAAACGCGCCAAAGA
>CALXCH010000115.1 GCA_944386735.1 uncultured Clostridia bacterium | reverse complement strand
CCCATAGCCTGGCTCATGCCCGTGGCAAGCTGACTCATCATCTGCTGCATTGCTGAAGAAATCTGGCTCTCCAGCGCCTGTCCGATCGCACTTCCATAAGAGGACATGGCGCTTCGCATGTAGCTCTCCACAGCACCTGTGAGCTGGCTCTCGATTCCTGCTGTATCTACCACACCCGCAAGGCCGTCTGACAATCTCTTCTGCCCGTCCGCAGTACCAAGATATGCGATAAAGTTTTCCCCCATCTTGGCCGGGTCGGGTGCGCCAGTCTGCTGCGCATACTGCTGATAACCCGCCGCCAGTTCCCCTGCCAGTTTACTGATCTGCTCCGAAGTAATGGTTATATTATCAACCACTCCGTTGAAAATCTCATCCGCCCATTTATTCAGTATGCCCTGTGCATCGGCAGTTCCCAGATATTCCTGCAGATATTCGCCGAATCTGGACGGATCGTCATAATTATTTTCCTCTATATATTGTGCAAATCCGGTCATAATCTCACTGAGCATCTCCCGGAGCTGTTCCGTAGTCACAGTGATCCCGGAACCGGACTGAATAATATCTGCAATGTTGTCACGGAGAATCGACTGCGCCGCATCCGAACTTAGATAATTCTGAAAAGCTTCCGCCAATCCGGAATAATCCGCCTCCGGATGTTCCTGAGCATACTTCTGATATCCCTCCATCAGACTTGACGCCATCTGTGCGAATCCATCCGATGACACATTGAGATCAAGATTTCCTAGAAGATCCTCCATGCTCATGGACGGCATATCCGGCAGATCCACCGCGATATCCCCGAGATCCACCAAGCTGGACAGATCAATAGAATTCCCTGCACTACTGAATACACTAGAAAAGTCAAAAGCATCTGACAGATTAGTAAATGCACTCTCATTGAATCCAAATGCTTCCTGCAGTTTTTCTTCATCTACCGTCACAAGGGATTCCATGTCAAACCCGTTTTCTGAGCTGCTCTCTCCGAACTTCTCACCGGTAAAAACATTGACAGACGAATCAGCCAGCTGCTGTTTGACAATCTCCGTATTCTCTGCATACTCAGCTATATGTTTCGTCAAAGAAGCCGGGTAGCAGATACCCGCGCTCAAAGCCGAGGCATTTGCATCCTCGGAGGGCTGGACTACTCCTACGATTGTCAGGTCTTCTCCATTTGCGACCAGCTCTTTCATATAATCTGTATCGCCAGATTTGTCCGTCCATACATTATACTGGCTGTCGTACTGATAATAGTCCGCACTGTTCACCAGCTTAAATGTAATGCCGAGGATATCGTCATACGTATAAGTCCCCATATCATCCGGCGTAGTGATATTCTCTTCGTTGATAAACTGATCCACCATCTCATCCAGTTCAAGGGGATCTCTCAAGCCCAGCGTATAGAGCATGAAATCGCTCATACCTCCGCCGGAAGTAAGGACGAGTACACATTCATTATAATTTTCAGGCCAGCGTCCCGCCTTCACATCGTACTGTCCCTCATAGAGCTGTTCATTTTCCGGCATCTCATAGAATACGTTTGTACTCATCATGGAAGACATGATCCCGGAACCGGACGATGATCCCAAGCCCATGGAGTCAAAGGAATGATCCGGATTAACCTGACGGATCTCGTCTCCATTCTCTTTATAGATCTGTGGTTCCGCATTATAAGAATATTCTATCGCATTTGTATACTCTTCAATCCCGCTGTCACCGCTGTCCAGATATGTTTTCAGGGATTCCAGGTCATTGGTAACCATCGTGGAGAACATATTCGTCACCATCTCTACCACATAGATATCACCGTCCTCCTCGCTGGTATCCGAGGCAGCTCCGGTATCCATGGCAGAAAAAAAATCGAATCCGGTACTCTGAATCTGAAGCGGATACTCGGACAGCGTCTCCTCTTCGATCTTCCCGATATAGTCGTTAACTCCTGTTGACAAAGAAAGAATGAGCGCTATACCAATGATACCAATAGATCCTGCAAAAGAAGTAAGAAGAGTACGTGCTTTCTTCGTCTTCAGATTATTAAAGCTCAAGGAAAGAGCCGTAAGAAAAGACATGGAAGACTTCCCCATGTTCTTGTGTTCCGGCTCCGTAAGTTCCGCCTCATTTACATCGTACGGGTCGCTATCGGATCGGATCTTCCCGTCTTTCAGATTCACGATACGCGTCGCATACTCGTACGCCAGCTCAGGATTATGGGTGACCATGACCACAAGCCGGTCTTTTGCCACTTCTTTGAGCAGGTCCATGACCTGCACGCTGGTCTCACTGTCCAGAGCGCCTGTCGGCTCATCTGCCAGCAGGATGTCCGGATCATTTACAAGCGCTCTGGCAATGGCAACCCTCTGCATTTGCCCGCCGGAGAGCTGGTTTGGCTTTTTGTGGACCTGCTCTCCCAGTCCCACCTGCGCCAGTGCCTCCTGGGCTCTCTGTCTGCGTTCTGCTTTCCCGATCCCTGAGATTGTCAGAGCGAGTTCGACATTCGCCAGGATCGTCTGGTGAGGGATCAGGTTATAACTCTGGAACACGAATCCGATCGTATGGTTCCGGTAGGAATCCCAATCCCTGTCTTTATATTTCTTAGTAGAAATCCCGTTGATGATAAGATCTCCGCTGTCATAGCGGTCCAGTCCTCCGATGATATTAAGAAGCGTCGTCTTTCCCGATCCGCTCGGGCCTAAGATGGCAACAAATTCATTATCTCTCAAATTCAGGCTCACTCCGTCCAGAGCTTTCTGGACCAGAGTTCCGGTGCGGTATTCTTTATGAATGTCCTTTACCTGAAGCATTTCTACATCTCCTTTCACAGTTTCAAGCGTCAAATTCCGCCCCAACCCTCAATGTTGATATTATAGCGAATTACAACGTATTTGTCACTGTGCATAAAGTAAATAAATACGATTCTTTCCTGGCGTTTTTTTCAATTTTACACACTTTATATCTGTGCTTTACCCTTTCTTCCCATTTGTGTGCTATGATAAGAAATATTTCCGACAGAGGAGTTTCGTTATGACTGAAATCTATTTTGTAAAAAACGACGTCCATTTTACAAAGACCGAGAAAAAAATCATCGATTATATCATCGCCAGCCCACAGGAATTCATCCGCATGAGCATCGGCGATGTAGCACGGTGCATCGGCAGTTCAGAGCCGACTGTATCGCGGTTTGCCAGACACTGCGGCTATGCTGATTTTAAAGAACTGAAGAGTGCCGTTCTCCGGCATGTAGCAGAGGAAAATCCGCCGGCCGGGAAGCTGAATTCCACGCTGGGCAGTGAATCCTCCAATACACCGGAAGGATTTCTTCGCCGCCAGCAGTACTGTATTGAAAAAACACTTGAATTTCTGGATGAAAATATGCTCGAAAAAGCCGCAGACACCATTCTGTCATCCGACACAATCTACCTCTATGCAAAAGGAGCGGCAGTTTCCATGGCCGAGCTGCTCAAATTCCGGCTGAACCGCTTCGGAAAAAAAGTCATCCGCCTCCCGGCCGGGAGCTCGGAACTTTTTGAATATATGAATTTCTTTACAGAAAAAGATCTGGTAATCCTATTCGGCTTCCAGAAAACACCGAAAGAGGCTGCCGTGATTCTTGATTATCAAAAGAAGATTCATTATAAATGTATCTTTTTCACAAGTCGTCTGTATCACTCGCTGGAGCAGGAGGCAGTCATCCCGCTGTTCGTCTTCCGGGGCGAGCCGTCGGAATATCATTCCATGGCAGCTCCGGCCGCTCTGCTCGATGCCCTTGTAGTAATGCTGGGAGCAAAGCTGGGTGCAACATCTTCTGAACAGCTGGACTGCCTGTATAAATTAAAAGAACATTATAAAACGGAGATCCCGAGATAGGATCTCC
>CALXCH010000114.1 GCA_944386735.1 uncultured Clostridia bacterium | reverse complement strand
AAAGACCATATGTTTGAGATACAACCAGGAGGAGATTTAACAAACAATAGGCAAGATGTGATAGATGATGTAAAAGACGCATGGGAAAATGTAGATAAGAATGCAAGTGGAGAAGATAAAGCAGAGCAATTAGAAGAAGAATTACAAAAGAAAGATCCAGACTCTAGTGCAGAATATAATCCAGAAACAGGAAAAATAGAAGTAGACCATGGCGGATATGAAACAGAAGTGGATGAAGATGGAAATGTAGAGATAGGAAAACCAATAGATGAGAACCTAAACATAGATACAGATGGAGATGGAGTACCAGATGTTAATGTGGATACAGATGGAGATGGAGAACCAGACATAAATATAGATACAAATGGAGATAAAAAACCAGATATAAACATAGATACAGACAATGATGGAGAACCAGATATAAATATAGATACAAATGGAGATGGAGAACCAGACATAAATATAGATACAAATGGAGATAAAAAACCAGATATAAACATAGATACAGATAATGACGGAGAACCAGATATAAACATAGATACAAATGGAGATGGAGAACCAGATATAAATATAGATACAGATGGAGATGGAGAACCAGACATAAATATAGATACAAATGGTGATAAGAACCCAGACTTAAATATAGATACAGATGGAGATAAAAATCCAGATGTAAATGTAGACACAAATGATGATGGAGAACCAGACATAAACATAGATACAGATGGAGATGGAAATCCAGACATAAATATAGATACAAATGGAGACAAAAAGCCAGATATAAACATAGATACAGATAATGATAAAGATCCAGACATAAACATAGATACAAATGGAGACAAAGAACCAGATATAAATATAGATACAGATGGAGATGGGGAACCAGACATAAATATAGATACAAATGGTGATAAGAACCCAGACTTAAATATAGATACAGATGGAGATAAAAATCCAGATGTAAATGTAGACACAAATGATGACGGAAATCCAGATATAAACATAGATACAGATGGAGATGGAAATCCAGATATAAATATTGATACGGACGATGACGGAAATCCAGATATAAACATAGATACAGATGAAGATGGAGATCCAGATATAAATATAGATACAAATGATGATGGAGAACCAGACTTAAATATCGATAAAGATGGAGATAAGAATCCAGATGTAAATGTGGATACAAACGATGATGGAGAACCAGATATAAATATAGACACAAATGATGATGGAGAACCAGATATAAATATAGACACAAATGGAGATAAAAATCCAGACATAAATATAGATACAAATGGAGATAAAAATCCAGATATAAATATAGATACAAATGGAGACAAAGAACCAGATGTAAATGTAGATACAGATGGTGATGGAATACCAGATATAAATATAGATATAAATGGCGATAAAATACCAGATGTAGATATAGATACAGACGATGACAAAGTAGCAGATAAAAATGTAACAAAATTAGCAATTGCACAGCAACCAGTAAGTGTAGAAACAATTGTAGGAAATGAAGTAAGTTTTAATGTAATAGTAACAGGAGCAGCAAGTGCAGGTTCGACAGAACAAGAGACAATAACTTATCAATGGTATTACAATACAACAGGAAGCAATAGCGAAGGAACACCAATAGACGATGCAACAAGTAGTACATATACAATAGGTAAAGATAATGTAACAGCAGGTATAAGTGGAAGATATTACTATTGTGTAGTAACACAAAATTATAGAAATAAAACAAATGTAGAAACAACGACAGCAGCTAAGTTAACAGTTATTTCTCCTGTAGAGATAACAAGTGGGCCAACTTCTGTACAAGCAATAGAAGGACAAAATGATGTGACATTTACAGTAACAGCAAGTGGAAATGGAGACTTTAGTTACCAATGGTATTATAAAACAAGCCAAGAAGGAACAGAAAATCCTATATTAGGAGAAAACGGAAGTACTTATACAATAAGTAAAGATAATGTTACAACTGATTTAAATGGAAGATACTATTATGCAAAAGTAACACAAAGTTATGGATCAGCTGTAGCAACAGCAACATCAAATGAAGCATTATTAACAGTAGTACAAAAAGCAAATATAATACAAGAGCCAGCATCAGTAACAGTAACAGAAGGAAGCAGAGCAGCTTTTGAAGTTGCAGCAACAGGAACAGGAGAACTTTCTTATCAATGGTATAAAAATGATACAAATTCAACAACAGGTGGAACACCAATAGATAAAGCAACAAGTGAAACATATACAATAAATAATGTTACAGAAGATGATAATGACACATACTACTATTGCGTAGTTACACAAAAATATGGAAATTCAACAGCAGAGGTAACAAGTAGTGCAGCAAGATTAACAGTAGGAAATGGGGTAAGTGTAAGTAACCCAAGTGATGTAAATGCAATAGCAGGAGTAACAGATGTAACGTTTAGTGTAGAAGCAAGTGGAAGTGGAACATTTACATATCAATGGTATAAGAATACTACAGATTCAAATGTAGGAGGAACACCAATAGATGGAGAAAATGGAGAATCATATACAATAAGTAAAGAAAATGTAACAACAGACTTAAATGGAACATATTACTATGTAGAAGTAACACAGAATTATGGGGGAAGCACAAATAAGGCCACTAGTGAAGCAGCTACTTTAAGTGTAGTGGCTCCAACAGAAATAACAGTAAATCCACAATCAGTAGAAGCATATGAAAATGGACAAAATGTAATATTTAGTGTAACAGCTTCAGGAGAAGGAAATATAACATATCAATGGTATAAAAATGATACAAATTCAAATGAAGGTGGAGAAGAAATACCAGGAGCAGTAGGAAGTACATATACAATACAAAAAGAAAATGTAACAACAGACTTAAATGGAAGTTACTATTATGTAAAAGTAACACAAAAATATGGTTCAAGTACAGTGCTAGTTACATCAGAGCCAGCATTATTAACAGTATTAGGAACAAGTATAAATGCAAGTGAAACAGATGTAACAGTATATGTAAATGGAAGCAGTAAAACAGTACTTTTAAGTGGAACAAATGCAGGAGCATTTAGCGTATTAACACCGGCAGATGGAATACATGCAACAGCAGAAATAAGTGAAACAGATAACAATCAATTAGTAATAACACCAGTAGCAGAAGGAGAAACAAGTGTAGAAGTACAAGAAGGTAATGGTGGAAAAACAGTTACAATAAATATAACAGTAAAAGGAACAACAATAGAAGCAAGTCCACAAAATGTAACAGCATATGTAAATGGAAATGACCAACAAGTAACACTAAGTGGAACAAATGCAGGAACATTTAGTGTAGAAACAGAACCAGATGGTTCTGTGGCAACTGCAAGCGTAAGTGGAAATACATTAACAATTTCACCAGCAGGAAAAGGAAATACAAGTGTAGTTGTAAAAGAATCAAATGGAAATAAAACAACAACAGTAAATATAGAAGTAAAAGAAACAAGTATAGATGCAAACAATAAAGATGTGACATTATATGTAGGTGGGGCAAAACAAACAGTAGAAATAACAGGAACAGAGCTAGGTGAATTAAGTATAGAAACAAATCCAAATGGTTCATATGCAACAGCAGAGTTACAGGAAAATCAATTAATAATAACACCAGTAGGAGCAGGAAATACAAGTGTGGTTGTAAAAGAAGCTAATGGAAATCAAACAGTTACAATAAAAATAACAGTAAAAGAAACAGCAATAGAAGCTGTACCAGAAACTGTAATAGCATATGTAGGAGGAACAAACCAAACAGTAACATTAAGTGGAGAAAATGCAGGAACATTCAGTATAGAAAAAGATGCAGATGGCCAATATGTAACAACAAGTTTACAAGATAATACTCTTACAATAACACCAGTAGCAGAAGGAACAACAAGTGTAGTAGTAAAAGAATCAAATGGAAACCAAACAAAAGAAATAAAAATAGAAGTAAGGCAAACTTCTATAACAGCAACAAGCCAAGATGTAACAGCATATGTAGGAGGAGCAGACCAGACAGTAACAATAAGTGGAACATATATGGGAGAACTTAGCATAAGTGGACAACCAAATTCTTCTTATGCAACAGCAAGTTTAGGTAATAATGTATTAACAATACATCCAGTAGCAGCAGGAACAACAAGTGTTGTTGTTAAAGAAGCTAATGGAAATAAAACAGTTACTATAAA
>CALXCH010000113.1 GCA_944386735.1 uncultured Clostridia bacterium | reverse complement strand
CGAGTATGCGTATCGCTCCCGACAGCGTGGAAGAGGAAATTTCGTCAAGCCCAGCGGTGACTCCCGATGTCAGCGAAGAGTTGACCACCCATCTCCCGGACGAGTTCATCACGCCGACCTGTCCGCCGCTGCTCGCCGTGCACACGGCGAGATACTGCCCCACGACGTGTATCGCCTGCACCGCCGTGCTTTCGGGAATGACGAACTGCTCTTCCGTCACCGCCTTGTCGTCGCCTTCGGGCACCTTGACGAGAGAGAGCACGTCCGTCGAGGTGTTGACTATGATAAAGGCGTCAAGCCCCGCGACATAGCCTATGTCGGAGTCGGCGTGATTGCCGGACGCCGAGGTCAGCACCTGCCAGCCGTCGGGCAGGATAATCTGCAATTCCGCGGTGTCGATTTCCGCCTGCGTCGCGTCGTATTCGCGGTAAATGTCGTTCAGCGCGGGAAGGTCCTCTCCGCCGAAACGGTCACAACCGAACAGCGAAAGCGCGATTACTGCGGCAAGCGCAGCCGCGGCGATGAATGCGATGGTCTTCTTCTTTCTCATTCCTGCTCCTTGAAATAGCTGCTGTCGGGACGCACGCCCTGCGTGCGGTAAAGAAAATCCGAAAGCAGCATAACTGCCCTTATTTTTATAGCTTCGGGGAC
Source organism: uncultured Clostridia bacterium (assembly GCA_944386735.1). Classification (GTDB taxonomy): domain Bacteria; phylum Bacillota; class Clostridia; order TANB77; family CAG-508; genus CAG-269. Next base: position 1,934 of record CALXCH010000113.1, on the reverse strand, counting down.
ATCCCTGTTTTCCCCCGCGATGAAAGCGCGCGAAGCGGCGTCAACCCTGATTGCGTCCCAAGGCGCGCAATGGGGGCAGACTATTCCGTCCGAATCCGAAAACGCGGCGTCGCCTTCCAGAATGCAGCCGCAGTCGGCACACACGGAAAAATCCAGCCCGTTGCCGCCCTCGCGCAGCGCGGAAAGCAGAAAATCGCAAGCGGCGGAACGCGCGTCCTTGCCTTCGTAAGCCATGGCTTTCAGTTCCTTGACCGCGCCGAGGAATATACCGGGTTGGGATTCGGGAGAGAGTTTCGTCAGAAGTTCGAGAATCATACAGGCGGCGTAATACTTGTCGATGTCCGCCGTCACGGGAGAAAAGGAATCGTACTGCACGCAGTCCGTCACTATGTATCTGTCCCCCTTCCCCGCAAGCATATATTCCCCGAAATTCATCGGTTCGGCGGCGTAACGCAACTTTGCGCGCGGTTTGAGACATCCGCGCGCGGAAGCGGTGAGCCGCCCCTCTTCGAGGGACACGAGAGTGAGCACCATGTCACTCTCCCGATAAGGCACCGCCCTTGTCACTATCGCCTTGACCTTTTTGTCCATTCTCTCCGCCGCCGAGGGCGCGGTAGGCGTTGTAAAACTCGATTTTCCCCGTCATCTCAAACATCTTCCAGAAGTCTTTGTCTGTCATCATGGATTTAGTTTGAGCGGACGGTCGGTTTCTATGCGCGCCTGCGCGCTCCGCTCGTATCGTTCCGCATTTTCTTTTCGTGCACTATGACGCAACACACGGTTTATCGTCCGAAACGGAACGGTCACATCCCGTTTCTGTCAGTTTTTCAGGTCCTTGACGTCGTATCCCAGCTCGCGCATGAGATAATCGCTGTCCCGCCACTCCGCCTTGACGCGCACGTACAGGGTGAGGAACACCTTGCACCCGGCGAGTTCCTCAAGATCCTCCCTCGCCGCGGTGGCGATCTTCTTCAGCATCTCGCCGCCCCTGCCGATGACGATGGCTTTGTGCGACTGCTTCTCGCACACCACGTCGGCGTCTATGTCGCAGACGGGCTTGTCCTCTCTCATCTCGAACTTGTTGATGTGCACCCCTATGCCGTAGGGCACTTCCTTGTCCAGCAGATACAGTGCCTTCTCGCGGATGATCTCCGCCGCCATGAAACGCATCGTCCTGTCCGTGTACATGTCGTCGGGGTACATCCTGCCGCCCTCCGGCAGCAGCTTTTCCGCCTCGGCGAGCAGGGCGTCGAGATTCTCTCCTTTCTTCGCGGACACCGGCACGACCGCCTTCACGTCCTTGTACGCGTTCAGCTTCTCAAGCACCGCGAACAGCGTGTCGCGGGTGACGGTGTCCTGCTTGTTGAGCGCGACTATCACGGGCACGGAGCCCGCCTTCGCGGAAAGGAAGCCGTCGTCCTCCTCCCTCACGCCCTTAGCCGCGTCGATGACGTAGATGACTCCGTCCACGTCCTTCAGTCCGCTCGCAACGGACTGCATCATATACTTGCCCAGTTTGTTGCGCGCCTGGTGTATGCCCGGCGTGTCGATGAACACTATCTGCGCGTCCTCGGTGTTGACGACGCCGAGTATCTTGTTGCGCGTAGTCTGCGGACGCCATGACACGATCGCCACCTTCTCGCCGACAAGCGCGTTGATGAGAGTGGATTTACCGGCGTTGGGCATGCCGGCTATACATATAAAACCCGATTTCATATTACTTGTTCTCTTTCCTTATTCTTTCGTCCGTTTTCCTCGCCGCGTATCCGCGCGGAAAGCGTTTCAGCGTTTCAACCCCACCACCGCCATGACCTTCTCCGCGACGGCGTTCATTTTCCTTTCGTCTTCTTCTTTTATATGGTCGAACCCCAGCAGATGCAGCAGTCCGTGGCATGCCAGAAATCCGAGTTCGCGTTCGTACGAATGCCCGAAGG
>CALXCH010000112.1 GCA_944386735.1 uncultured Clostridia bacterium | reverse complement strand
CCATCATTATCTGTATCTATATTAATATCAGGTTTTCCGTCTCCGTCTGTATCTATATTTATATTACTATCTTTCTCCGGTCCTGTTATTGTTACATTTCCATCTTCATCTACTTCTACTTCATATCCTCCATGATTTACATCTGTGTTTCCTGTTTCTGGATTATATTCTGCTGTTGAATCTGGGTCTTTCTTATTTAATTCATCTTGTATTTGTTCTGCTTTATCTTCTCCTGTTGCATCTTTATCTATATTATCTAAAGCATCTTCTACATCTTTTATTACTTCTTCTCTGTTATTTGTTAATTCTCCTCCTGGTTGTACTTCAAACATGTGGTCTTTATAATTTACTTCAAATGTATTATTTGATTTTTGGTATGTTACTGTTGCATTTGGGTCATTTTGTTTTAATTTCTGCTCAAAAATATTAGCTATTTCTTCATTTGTATAGCCTTTCCCTGCAATATCCATTTGTGCTTCATTCCACAATAACACTATTTCTTCTCTTATCCCAGCTAAATCTGTTTGTTCTTTTGCTTCTCCTACTTTCCCTAGCAATCCATTATCACCAGTTAGTGTTGCTATTGTTACTCCTGCTAAAATTAGCAAAATAACAATAGTTACTACTAATGCAACTAATGTTATACCTTTCGTACGAATTTTATTACCTTCATTAATATTATTTTTAGTAGAAACAGATTTCATTGTATTATTCCTCCTCTTTCGTTTTATTTTTTTCTTTTTTTTATAAATTATACATATTTATTCTATATCTACACCTTTTATTTTTATGTATTATTTTCGTATATGCTACGCATTTATTTTATATGAATAATTAATCTTTGTAAATACTTTTCACTAAAATACACAAAATAAATTATTAGAAGTAAACAATTATTAAAGTACTAAATACAATAAAAACTTCTACAAAATAATAATAAATATAAGCTTTACAAAAAAGTTTTTGAAAAAAAAGAAGCTATTTTGAAGTGAACCCAAATTATTAGACAAAAAAGTTTAATAAGGAGGGGGCATTTTATGTCTAAATATTCAAATGAATTTAAATTGAAAGTAGTAAAATATTGTATAGAAGAACATCACGGTTTTAAAGCAACTGCCGATTACTTTAGGATACCAGCTAAATCGACTGTACAAAAATGGTGTAGAAAATACGAATTACACGGTGAAAAAGGATTATTAAAAAATTTAAAAACTTCATATAGTGGAGAATTTAACAAAATGTGATAGAATATATGCATACAAATCATTTATCATGTTTGGAAACAGCAATTCACTTTAATCTTGAAAATGCTGATATTGTTGGTAAATGGGAATGTATATATTATGAGGAAGGACCACAGGCACTCTACAAAGAGCGACGTGGAAGAAATAGAAAGATGAGTTCTAAACCAAGAAAAAAGAAATTATCTAAAGAAGTAGAAGAAGATTTAATAGCTGAAAATCAAAGACTTAGAATGGAAAATGCATACTTAAAAAAATTGCAAGCCTTAGTTCAGGAAAGAACAAAGCCAAAACATCCGAAAAAGTAATAGTAATAGATGAATTAAGGCATGAATTTAAATTAGAGGCTTTGTTAAAATATGCAGAAGTAACAAGAAGTACATTTTACTATCAATTAAATAGAATGAAAGAACCAGATAAATATAAAGAAGTAAAAGAAGAAATTACAGCTATTTATCACGAAAATAAAGGAAGATATGGATATAGAAGAATGACTATGGAACTTCATAATAGAGGCTTTAATATTAATCATAAAACAGTTTCAAAACTCATGAAAGAATTGGGATTACAATGTTTCATAAGAGCACAAAAATATAAATCATATAAAGGTGAAGTAGGAAAAATTTGTAATAATTTACTATATAGAGAGTTTGAAGCTGAAGAACCAAATCAAAAATGGGTTACAGATGTAACAGAATTAAAATACATGATGAGAAACTTTATTTATCACCAATAGTTGATTCATTTAATGGAGAGGTAATAAGCTATAATCTATCAAGGCATCCAGTCTTTTCACAAGTAGTAGATATGTTAGAAAAAGCATTTAGTAAAATACCAGACAATACTAATTTAATATTACATTCAGACCAAGGATGGCAATATCAAATGAAACAATATCAATATTTATTAAAAGAAAAAGGAATTAGACAAAGTATGTCTAGAAAATGGAATTGTTTAGATAATTCATTAGCAGAAAATTTCTTTGGTTTATTAAAATCAGAACTATTTTATATGAAAGAGTATAAAACAATAGAAGAATTAGAAAAAGATATAATAGAATATATAGATTATTATAATAATAAAAGGATTAAGAGCAAATTAAAAGGAATGAGTCCTGTACAATACAGAACCCACTCCCAAAAAGCTGCTTAGTACATAATCAAAAAATGTCCAATTTTTTGGGTTCAGTACATTTCTAGCTTCTTTTTATCATATGATATCATATATTTATATATCTTTCAATAATCTTATTTTTTGTTTACTACGTCTTTTAATGCTTTACCAGC
>CALXCH010000111.1 GCA_944386735.1 uncultured Clostridia bacterium | reverse complement strand
CCTTTATCTAATCTTTCATTTGTTTTATCTATTCTTTTATTTACTTCTTTTAAACCTTTATCTAATCTTTCATTTGTATCGCTTATTGCTACTTTTAAATCTTTTACTTCTTTTAATATTTCATTTGCAATAGTATCTTCCATGTTATTTTTCACCTCCCTTGTTTTTTATTTTTATGTAATTTGTAATTTTAATTTTTCCAATTCTTTTTTGCTTATGTGAGTTACTTTTAGAATATCTTCATCTTTCATTTTATTTTTTATCATCTCTTTTGCAACTTGCATTATTCCTTGGCTTATTCCTTCTTCCTCTCCTGTTTTTACTAAATCTATTATATACTCTTCAAAAGCTGGCATTTTTTCATTCTCCTTTCCTTTATTTGTTTTTTCCATATAATCCTTTAATTCTTTTCCAAAAAATTCTTTCATTCTATTTGAATAACCATATAGTAGCCATAAACATCTATTTTCGTATTCATTTTTTCCTCTTTCAATTACAAAATCAATAACTTTTTTTATTTCTTCTTTTGTTTTTTTCTTTCTAATGACCATTGCTAAAGATAACCCCATTCTGTGTTCTAATAGTTCTTCATCTGTTAATTTTTGTATATCTACTAAATTATATTTTGGATATTCCAAAGGTGGAAATCCATAATACTCATCTTGTTCTTGTGCTACTGTAAGAGAAGCATCCCATTTTTTATTTGCTACGCTTAATACTACTGGAAACACAATTGGGGCTTTTTTAAATTTACTTTGTTTATTTGGTCTACTGTTTATAATGCAAACACAATATTCTGTCATTTTTTCTGGCATTCTATAATTTACAGTACTTTGGATTTCTATTAATATAAATGTTTCCTTATTTTTTATCTTATAAATAATATCTGACTCTCTTACTTTAAATCCTGATTCTGTAATAAATTTTCTATTATACTTTTCTACCTCATTTTCTTTTATACTATATCCAAAGAAGTTTTTCATAAAGTGTACCAATTCTATTTTATCATCTAGAAATACTTTATAAATCTTATCAATATATTGGTGTGTTTCTATGTCTTTATCCAATTTTTTCTCTGTTTTTAGTGGATATAGTGTATTGTATTTTTCATAATCTCCTTTTGTAAATGTTACCACTATCGTTCTCCTTCCATTTTAATTTCTTTTACTATTAAAGTCAAATTTCTTAACTAGTAAATATATAACTTTTTCTATGATTTTCTTTATATATCTCTTTTTTTCACCTTCTTCCTTACTCTTTCTATTTTTTATTAAAATTTTAATTGGAATTTTGGGTAGATTACCCTTTGATTTCAAAAATCGAATTAAAGCATACACATAATACCACCTTTATATTTGTTATGTCAATAGTATTGTTGGATTTTTTTTAACTTTTCATCGCAAAATTCGACAAAAAACACAAATAAAAAAGTACCAAACTAATACATTTAATATAAGTTTGATACCTTTTACTATTTATAAATTATTCTACTATACACCAACTGTTGAGAAACCATTATCAACATGTATAATTTCTCCAGTAATAGCACTTGATAAATTACTAAATAAGAATGCTGTTGCGTCTCCTACTTGTGATGGTGTTACATTTTGATGTAATGGAGCTCTTTCTTCTACTACATCTAATATAGAATTGAAATCTTTAATTCCTTTTGCTGATAATGTTTTAATTGGTCCTGCTGAAATTCCATTTATTCTCATACCATCTTTTCCTAAGTCTTTTGCTAGATATCTAATGCTTGCCTCTAATGCTGCTTTTGCAACACCCATTACATTATATCCTTCAATTACTTTTTCAGAACCATAATATGTATAAGCTACAATACTTGCACCTTCATTTAACATATCTTTTTCTCTAAGCATTCTAACTATTGCAACTAATGAATATGCACTTACATCATTTGCATGAGCAAATCCGTCTCTTGAAGTTAAAATGAAATCATTTCTTAAATCTTCTGAGTTAGCATGTGCTATTGCATGTAAAACTCCATCTACTTTACCATGGTTTTTCTTTATTTCATCTAAGCATTTTTCAATGTTTTCATCATAACTTACATCTCCTAATGCATAAGCTTTTGCTCCTGGTAATTCTTCTAATAATTTATTTACTTTTTCTAGGTTTTCTTCTGCACAAGTACAAATAACTTCTGCTCCTTGTTCATAGGCTGATTGAGCTGCTCCCCATGCTATACTCCATTTGTTTCTTACTCCCATAATTATTACTTTTTTTCCTTTTAAAATCATTTTAAAATCCTCCTTATATAATTTATTTTTATAATAATTAACTATTGACATGTCCCAAAAGGAAACGTCCCCAATAGGACATTACATATTTCTAAATTTTTCATATCTTTGTTCTAGTAACTCTTTTTCTGTTAGTTCTTCTAATTTTTTTATATTTTGAACAAGATATTTCTTTATATCATCTATGACTTCCTCAAAATCATTTTGTGCACCATTTTCTGGCTCCTTGATTATTTTATCAATTATTCCTAATTTTTTCAAATCATTTGCTGTTAATTTCATATTTTCTGCTGC
>CALXCH010000110.1 GCA_944386735.1 uncultured Clostridia bacterium | reverse complement strand
TTAGCATTAATATTATATGGAGATTTGGATATATCAATAATAGATGAATTACCACCAAATAGAAAGAAAATAGAAACATTTGCAGTAAATAAGAATATGACAGACAGAGTAAATGCATTTATAAAAAAACAAATAGAAGAAGGAAGACAAGCATATATTGTGTGTCCATTAGTAGAAGAAAATGAAGAAATGGACTTAAAATCAGTAGAAAAAATATATGAAACATATAGTAAAGAAGTATTTCCCGAATATAGAGTTGAGTACATACACGGAAAAATGAAACCAAAAGAAAAAGACAGTATAATGGAAAGATTTAAGAACCATGAAATAGACATATTAATATCTACAACAGTAATAGAAGTTGGTGTGGACGTTCCAAATAGTAATATAATGGTAATAGAAAATGCAGAAAGATTTGGACTAGCACAATTACATCAATTAAGAGGAAGAGTAGGAAGAGGAGATTACCAATCATATTGTATTCTAAAATTTGAAGGAAAAAGCGATACTGTACGAAAAAGAATGAAAGTAATGTGTGAGACAAATGATGGATTTGTAATATCTGAAAAAGACTTAGAATTAAGAGGCTCAGGAGACTTCTTTGGAACAATGCAACATGGACTTCCAGAATTTAAAATAGCAAATTTATTTGAAGATGTAGATATATTAAAAATGGTACAAAGTGTTGCAATGAAGATATTACTAGATGATCCAAAATTAGAAAAGGAAAAGAACAAGTTGTTAAAAGATTTGATTAGAGATAAATTTACAAAAAGAATTGAAATATAAAAAATGCTGTTTTTTGGGACGGGGTCAAAAAACAGCACTAAAAACAATAAATAAAAAATAATACTATTTTCCTTTGTAAGATGTCGTCAGTTATTGACTTTTTACAGGGAAAATAGTATATTTATATAGAAGAAATAAAAAAGGATGTAGATAAAATGTTAAGAGCAATTATTACTTTAATAGCAGTTATTATGGTGCTTGCAGGAGTAATTTTAATATATGATGCAAGATTAATTACAAAGAAGTTTTTTGGATTTGGTGATCAAAATGAAGGTTCTAGTGGTTTAAAAATATTAGGTTTCTTGATAGCAATAATAGGCGGACTTATTTTATATTTTGCCTTCTAAAATTTTCTAAAAAATCCTTGACAAAGTGTATACTTTTGTGCTAATATAAATATTGTCAGTTAAATATTAGTTTTATATGCGGATGTGGCGGAACTGGTAGACGCGCTGGTCTTAGGAACCAGTGCCAATGGCGTGGGGGTTCAAGTCCCTTCATCCGCACCATTAAATTTATACATTCATAAAAAACTTAAAAATTATTATTTTTTACATTCGGATGAATTTCATTAAATTATAAATCTTAATATTTCCACAATTGAAAAGTTTAGTTAAATGATTAAATGTAGTAAATAGATTTTTAAAACTGTATTTACTTATTTGTTAACATACAATATAATAGTAAAATAAAAATGGAGATGAAGTAGATGAAAGAACTAGAAAATTATACTAATAAAACTTTTGAGGATATAAAACATGTTGATGAAAATGGAATTGAATATTGGGAAGCAAGAGAACTTATGCATGTTTTACAATATGCAAAATGGGAAAATTTTAAAAAGGTAATTGAGAAAGCTATAACAGCATGTGAGAATAGTGAAATTTCAGTAAAAGATTGCTTTCTTGATGTCAGGAAGCCAATAATTTCAGGAAAAGGTAAAGAAGAGTTTATAGAGGATTATAAACTGACTCGATACGCTTGTTATTTAATTGCACAAAATGAAACAAAAAAAAAAAAAGTAATAAGTCTTGCACAAACATATTTTGCAGTTCAAACTAGAAAACAAGAAATCAGTGAAAAAGAATATAGTTTATTAACAGAAGATGAAAAGAGATTTTACCAAAGAAATTTAACTAGAAAAGGAAATTACTCACTTAATCAAGCAGCTAAAAGTGCAGGAGTTAAGAATTTGATAAATTCCATAATTGTGGCTATAAAGGCTTATATAATGGAGAAACAGCAGATGATATTGCCAAAGGAAAAGGCTTAAGATATAGAGAAGATATTTTAGATAATATGGGGAGTGAAGAACTTGCAGCAAATCTATTTCGTATTACACAAACTGAATCAAGATTAAAAAGAGATAAAGTAGATAACGAGAAAAGAGCTTGTGATACCCATAATAAAATTGGAAAAATTGTTAGGAAAGCAATTAAAGAGGCAGGTGGAACTATGCAAGAAGATTTACCTACACCTAAAAAGAGTTTAAAGCAATTAGAAAAAGAAAGTAAAACAAGTTTAAAAAATCAATAAAATAAATATTAAAATTAAAGGAGGAATAGCTATGAAAACTAATTTAGCAAATCTTATGAGTATTGCTGCAGAGGAGGAAAGAAAATTTTCTTCCCTAGGCTACGAAGTAAAGGACAATGCTTATAGTGTTTCTACACAAGAATTAAATGGAACTGTAAACGTAATTGAAGACTACAAAGACAATTTCACAAAAGCTTTAGAGGAATACAAAGATACTAGGGAAAGACTTACAAAAATAAAATCAATAATACATAAGAAAAATAA
>CALXCH010000109.1 GCA_944386735.1 uncultured Clostridia bacterium | reverse complement strand
GATTATATTAAATGTTAGTAAAAATTTAAAGAAAGGAGTGTATGGTTATTTAAGTTATTAAATATATCATACAAGGATGTTATGAATAATAATAACGATAATTTATCTTATTTAAATAGTACAAAAGCATTCAAAGAAAATCCATCAAAAGAAACTGATAAAATAATTTATGAATTATCATTTTATGATGAAGATGATTTCTTTGATGTGGATGACTGGCTATATGATGATAGTGAAGATTTTTTAGAAGACTTTTAATTCAAATCATTATAATTCTTTATTCTATAAGAACAAAATAAAAAATATCAAGCAATTCTTTTAGATTAATTATTTTTTTAAAGGAAAATAAATGGTAGAAAAAGCACTGGTAAACGAAGCTTAAATCTAAGAAATTGCTCTAATTTTCTTGCCTAAAATAAAAAGACCTAATAAGGCCTTAAAATATATTCATTATTTATAATAATTAGTAGGAATGCTCATTATTTTATTTGTTTTAGTTCTCCCGATTCATAATATTTCAATAATTGTTCTAAGTCACTTATTTCTTCTTTTAACCTTTTACCAATATCAGTATCACCTACACGCTTTCTTTCTACACCTTTTTTCTTTACAATAATCTCTGAAATAATATCCTTTTCTTCTTCAATTGCTTGTTCAACTGATTCAAAAGGCTTGTTTTGGCTAAGAAGTAAACCATAAGAATTATATGTAAGTATATAACCAGCATTTCCTGTTTTTTGGTGGTAACTCTTTGCAAAACCACCATCTATTACAAGAAGTTTTCCATTTCCTCTAATTGGACTTTCTCCATCTTTTGCTTTAACCGGCATATGTCCATTTACTATATGAGATTCCTTTAAATCTAAATTAAATTCTTTTAAGATTTTATCACAAATCTTTTCATCATATGTTAATGTATAATATGGATTTTTTATTTCCTTACTCATTTCTTTATCTTTTACAAAATAGCTCTCAAATGTCGCCATTTTACTCTTTCCAAAAAATGGTGAATCCGGAGATATCCACAAATACCACATAATATCTCTTAAATTTTTATCAACTGTTGCTTTATTAATCCAAATTTTGTTTACTATATCATTTACTTCATCTAAATACTGTTTTCCTTCCATCCTTTTTCCTAAAAACTCTACTTCTTTAAATTCTCCTTTTTCTGTCATAGGAATACAAGCATGGAATAATAAGTTAGAATTAAATATTGTATATAATTCTCCTTTTTTATATAAAAAATCTATATGTTCATTTAATTTTGGACTATTTTTAAAAGATTCACAAAGTCTTTCCATTACTTCTTTTTCTTCTTCTGTTAGTTCATATATATTATCTTTTATTAATGTTGGAAAGTTCGTATCATTTATTTCATATTTTTTACCTGCTATTTCGACATATCCACGTTCTAAATTCATTTTATCTAACAATAATCTATTATCTAAGTGATATTCTGGATGTCTCTTTATAATCTGTCCTTCTAATTTAAATTGTATTATTGTTATTGCTTTATGAATTTTTGATATATTCATTTTGTCACTTTCATCATATTTTGTCTCATCAAATACTTTTGGGAAAAAATTCTTACAACTATCATTTTTATATCTTTCCATAGCAAATGTTGATAGCGGACGTATATTTATTCCATAACTATCTTCTAATATTCCTATATTATTATATCTTGCACATATTCTTACAACAGTTGCGATACTCGCCTCATTTCCACATGTTGCTCCCATCCATAATATATCATGGTTCCCCCACTGGATATCTATACTATGGAATTTTTCTAATTTTTCTATTACTAAGTCTGGTCTAAGTCCTCTATCAAATATATCTCCTATTATATGAAGATGATCTATTGCCATTCTCTTTATTAAGTTTGATATTGCTATTATAAATGCTTCTGCTTGATTTAATCTTATTATTGTATTTATTATGGCTTTATAATATCTTTCTTTATCTTTTTCATTTGTTGCTTGTGAATTTAAAAGTTCATCTATTACATATTCAAAACCATTCGTTATTGCTTTTCTTACCTTTGACCTTGTGTATTTTGAACTCACATTTTTTGCAACCTCTACTAAACGATATAACGTTATACTATACCATTCATTAAGATCTTGTTCTTCTTGTTTTATTAATCTCAATTTTTCTTCTGGATAATAAATAAGTGTTGCAAGTGTTGTTCTTTCTTTTTTACTTATTGTATTTCCAAAAATATCATTTATTTTACTTTTTATTATTCCTCCACCATTGTTTAGAATATGCTCAAATGGAGCATATTCACCGTGGATATCACTTAAGAACATCTCTGTTCCTTTTGGCAAGTTTAAAATTGCTTGCAAATTTATAATTTCTTCTGCAACTTCATAAATGTTTTTATATTCTTTACTAAGCAATTTCAAATATTTCTTCTTGTCATAATTATTTTCCATATTTCAACTTTCCTTTTTGGTTTCTTTTATTATTTTTTTGCTGTTTTTTGACCCCGTCCCAAAAAACATCTTTTTAGTTTTCCGCTTCTTCTGTTACTTCCTTATCCGTTTTTTTGGGTAAGAAACTTATTTTATATTTTCCTAAAATATATCCTAAACTATCTGAAAATTCTTTAAGCATAACAATTTTTATTGATGGATCTTTTCCCTTTAAATAATCATCTACTATTTGTTTTAATTGTTTTATGTTTTTCATTTCTGGCTCTATTTTCTTAGGATTCTTTTCTACTCTATCTATTAATTTTTCTTTTATTAATACTATATCCTCATTACTTGCACAAGATATTCTTTGGAATAATTGGAATGGATCATAATACTTAAATATTGGTATATCCATACATTCTTTATCAAATTTTTCATAAAATTGTTCCATTCTCATTGGAATACATTTCATTATTTCTTCTGCTTTTT
>CALXCH010000108.1 GCA_944386735.1 uncultured Clostridia bacterium | reverse complement strand
AATAAAATAAAAAACTAAGATAAATGGAGATATCAAGAGATATTTATTCATTTATAGAGATAGGAGGTATTTTTATGTCTGATATTATTTCATATTTATTTGAAACAAATGCTATTAGGTTTTGTGAAGAAAACAAACCATTTTGGTATACTTCAGGAAAAATAGGACCATATTTTATTAATACTCATTTCATTTATGGAAGCGAAAAAGAAGCGGTTTCTCTTTTAAGCTTTATAGATGATTCTTTATCTGATAAAATGACATTACCAAAGAAAGTTTTTGAAAAAGTTTTAAAACAATATAATGAAAACAAAATTTATCAAGATGTAATAAATCATATGAAAGATTATATTGAGAAAAATATTGATATTTCAGAGGTCGACTTTATTTCTGGTGGTGAAAGAAGAGATTGGTTTTTCTCTAATATTTTAGCTTATTTATTAAATAAACCTCATATTACTATTTATAAAGATTTAAGTTCAGTTATTTCAGACTCTAATTTTAATGAAACTAAAGAAAGTTATAATATAGAAGGTAAAAAAGTTTTACATGTTGCTGATTTAATTACTGTTGCATCTAGTTATTTACGTGCTTGGATACCAGCAATTGAAAATTTAGGAGGAAAAATACTTTGGTCTTGTGTTGTAGTAGACAGAATGCAAGGAGGAGAAGAAAAACTTTCCGAAAAAGGAATAAAAAGCTTATCTTTAGTAAAAGTAGATAATAATTTATTTAAAAAAGCTTTTGATATGGGAATAATAAATAGTTCACAACTAGAAATGTTAAATAATTTTTTTAATGACCCAGATAAAACTATGAGAGAATTTTTAATAAATCACCCAGAATTTTTAGAAAACTCTTTAAATGCAGATAAAAAGACTAAAAAAAGAGCTAAGCTTTTAATAGATAATGATTTATATAATTTAAAATCTAAATAAAAAAATATTAATTAGGAGAAAAAAGTGAAGTATTATTTATTGAGTGGAATGGATAAAAATAATAATTATAATTTTTACAAAGATATTGCAAAAAGATTTAAGAAGGAATTAAGTGATTTTGATACAATAGTATATATTCCCACCTATCCAGATAACAAAGAAAAATGTATTGAACTATCAAAAACCAAAATATTTAAAAATATAGAAATCAATTTTAAAGAAAGTATTGTTTTAGATTATTCCTATAATCTTGATGATATTAAAAAAATATTAGATAAAAACAATTTAATATTTTTGTATGGTGGAAATCCATATACTCAAATGGAATTTATAGAAAAGTATGAAATTAGAGATTTAATAAAAAATAAAACTATTATTAGTTTAAGTGCTGGAAGTATAAATATGTGTAAAAATGCAATATGCACTAAAGATGAGGATTTTGATAAAAGCACTATATATGATGGTATGGGATTAGTTGACTTTAGTGTTGAACCACATTTTAATATAAATAATAAGGAAGTTTTAGATGATTTAAAAAAGTTCTCAAAATATACTGATATATATGCTTTAAAAGACAATGCTTATATTATAATTGAAGATAAAAAAGTAAGTTTCTATCGGAGAAATTTATTTAATAAAAAATGGTAGGATTAAAAAGATAAAAAATAATTAAAAGTGGTATTTTTTACCACTTTTAATTTTAACTTATTTTCTTATTATTAATAGATGTGTCCCAAATGCGACAAAATGTGCGCAAAGGAAACGTCCCCAATGCGACATTATTTTTCTAATATCTTTTCTAGTTCTCTTATCTTGTCACGTAACTCTGCTGCTTTTTCAAATTCCATTTCAGCTGCATATTTAAGCATCTCATCTGTAAGTTTATTAATTGTTTCTTTAATGTCATCTTCTTTTTCAAGTTTATATTCTACTTCTATATCTTTTGCATCTACAATAGAAATTGAGTCTCTTACTGACTTACTTATTGTTTTTGGTGTTATATGATGTTTCTCATTATATTCTTGTTGTATTTTTCTTCTTCTATTTGTTTCTGATATTGCTTTTTCCATACTATCTGTTAGTTCGTCTGCATACATTATAACTGTTCCATCTGTATTTCTTGCAGCTCTACCTATTGTTTGTATTAGTGACCTTTCTGAACGTAAGAATCCTTCTTTATCTGCATCTAATATTGCAACTAATGATACTTCTGGTATATCTAGTCCTTCTCTTAAAAGGTTTATTCCAACTAGTACATCAAATTCACCAAGTCTTAGATTACGTATTATCTCCATTCTTTCTAATGCTTTTGTATCTGAGTGCATATAGTTTACTTTTATGTCTAATCCTTTTAAGTATTCTGTTAAGTCTTCTGCCATTCTTTTGGTTAATGTTGTTACTAATACCCTTTCATTTTTTGCTACTCTTTCTCTTATTTGTTCTAATAAATCATCTATTTGATTTGTTACTGGCTTTACTTCTATTTTAGGGTCTAATAATCCTGTTGGTCTTATAATTTGTTCTACCACATTATCTTTACTATGTTCTTTTTCATATTCAGCAGGTGTTGCACTTACAAATATTACTTGGTTTATTCTTTCTTCAAATTCTTTAAATGTAAGTGGTCTATTATCAAATGCTGATGGCAATCTAAATCCATATTTTACCAAAGACTCTTTTCTTGCTCTATCTCCATTATACATTGCTTTTACTTGTGGTATTGTTGCGTGTGATTCATCTATTAATAGTAAGAAGTCTTTTGGAAAATAGTCAAATAGAGTATATGGAGGACTTCCTGCTGGTCTTCCACTTATATGTCTTGAATAGTTTTCTATTCCTGAACAAAATCCTGTTTCTTTCATCATTTCTATATCAAAGTTTGTTCTTTCTTCTATTCTTTGTGCTTCTATTAATTTATTTTGTGATTTAAAGTATTTTACTCTTTCTTCCATTTCCTCTTCTATTGTTACTATTGCCCTATCCATCTTTTCTTTTGTTGTAACATAGTGTGATGCTGGAGATATTAGTATGTGTCTTCTTGTTCCTAATGGCTTTCCTGTTAATGCATTTATTTCTACTATTCTATCTATCTCATCTCCCCAGAATTCTACTCTTACTGCTTCCTCTGATTGGTCTGATGGATATATTTCTACAATATCACCTTTTGCTCTAAATGTTCCTCTTTTAAAGTCTATTTCATTTCTTGTATATTGCATACTAACTAATTTTTTTAATACTTCATCCCTTGATTTTTTCATACCAGGTCT
>CALXCH010000107.1 GCA_944386735.1 uncultured Clostridia bacterium | reverse complement strand
CCTTCATATCCTCCATGATTTACATCTATATTTCCTGTTTCTGGATTGTATTCTGCGCTAGAATCTGGATCTTTCTTTTGTAATTCTTCTTCTAATTGGTCTGCTTGTTCTTCTTTACTTGCATCCTTATCTACATTTTCCCATGCATCTTTTACATCATCTATCACATCTTGCCTATTGTTTGTTAAATCTCCTCCTGGTTGTATCTCAAACATATGGTCTTTATAATTTACTTCAAATGTATTATTTGTGCTTTGATATGTTACACTTGCATTTGGGTCATTTTGTTTTAATTTCTGCTCAAAAATATTAGCTATTTCGTCATTAGTATAGCCTTTCCCTGCTACTTCTACTTGTGTTTCATTCCATAATAGTACTATTTCTTCTCTTAGCTGTGCTAAATCTGTTTGTTCTTTTGCTTCTCCTACTTTCCCAAGCAATCCATTATCCCCAGTTAGTGTTGCAATTGTTACTCCTGCAAGGATTAACAAAACAACAATAGTTACTACTAAAGCAACTAATGTTATACCTCTATCCTTTCTTATAAAATCCTCAACATTTTTTTCGTATGTTTTTATCATAGAAAATATCTCCCTTCTAAAAATTATTTTTTACTTTTTCTTTTAGTTTTTTTATACTTCATTTTTCTCTTCGTATAATTTCGTTGTGCTTATCTTTGATTTTCTAACTAAAACATCCTATATTTAGTAACATTTCCATTTTCTACAAATTTAAAAAAGATATATTTTAATATAACTTTTTCTACTATTTTCTAACAAATATTACTATTTTTTAAATCAATATTTCATTATTTTCATTATATCGATTTTTATGGTATTTATAAATACCTTATTTATAAATTTTATATTACATTTTCATGTCAAAAATTTTTCATTTTTCTTGTTATCTTTTATAATTTTATACATTAAGCAAAAATAAAAAGCTTGTTAATATTTTTATTAACAAACTTTCTATTTATTGTTTATATATAAATTTGAGAAAAGTGTGACTTTACTCTTCTTTTGTTGTATTTATTTTTAACAACTTAAATATTTCTACTATTATTATTGGTGCTATTATTAAAGCTACTAACTCTATAACATTTTGTGTTGGTAAGTGAGGTATACTAAATACTTCTCTTAAGAATGGTATTCCAAGTATTATGAACATCAATGCTGCTGATACCACTACTGCAAGTATTAACTTTTTATTGTTTAATATTCCTGTTTTAAATATTGATTTCTTATTATCTCTAACATTAAATACATGTACTAACTCAGAAAGAGCTAAGGTAACAAATGCCATTGTTTGTCCAACTTCTATCTTAGACTCATCTAATGTTAAATCACCTATCGGTTCAGTAGTTGATGCTAAACCAATCATGAATGCTCCAAGTGTAAGTAAACCTATCATAATTCCTTGATATATTACTCTCCAAGTCATTCCTTTTGTAAATACACCTTTACCTGGCTTTGTTGGTTTTCTATTCATTATATCTTTATTTGCAGGGTCAAATGCTAATGCTAATGCTGGTAATGAATCTGTTACTAAGTTGATCCATAATATATGAATTGGTAGTAATATTTCTAGATGTCCTATATCTGTTATTCCAAATAAGTGAGCAAATAATGGTGTACATAGTGTTGCTAAGAATAATACTA
Organism: uncultured Clostridia bacterium; assembly: GCA_944386735.1. Lineage (GTDB taxonomy): Bacteria > Bacillota > Clostridia > TANB77 > CAG-508 > CAG-269. The sequence goes on along the minus strand of CALXCH010000107.1, from coordinate 1,644 downwards.
CTATTTCTCCTATGTTACTTGAAAGTAAGAATTGAATTACTTTTAAGATATTATCATATATACGTCTTCCTTCTTCTACTGCTGATACTATAGTCGCAAAGTTATCATCTGTAAGAATTACATCTGCCGCTTCTTTTGCAACATCTGTTCCAACTACACCCATAGCACATCCTATATTTGCTTGTTTTAATGCTGGACTATCATTTACACCATCACCAGTCATTGCAACTATCTCACCATTTTTTTGCCAAGCTTTAACTATTCTTACTTTATGTTCTGGTGACACTCTAGCATAAACTGAATAATGTCTTACATTTTTCTCTAGTTCTTCGTCTGACATTTTTTCAAGTTCTTGGCCTGTTATTGCTTCATCTTCATTTTCTAGTATTCCTAATTTTTTAGCAATTGCTGTTGCTGTAATTTTATGGTCTCCTGTAATCATTACAGTTTTTATTCCTGCTGTTTTACATTTTTCAACTGCTTTTTTAGCTTCTTCTCTTGGTGGATCTATCATACCTACCATACCAACAAATATTAAATCCTTTTCAATATTTGCCATTTCTTCATCTGTTGGCTTATGATTTAATTCTTTATATGCACAAGCAAGTACTCTCAATGCTTCTTTTGCCATTTCTTCATTTTTTTGTCTAACTATTTTTGAATAATTATCTAAGTCTGGTTTTATTTTTCCTCTTAGTAAATAACTATTACATCTAGCTAAGAGTTCATCTACTCCACCTTTTGTATATACTATATACTTTCCATTAACTTCATTTACTGTTGTCATTAATTTTCTATCTGAATCAAATGGAACTTCCCCTACTCTTGGCATTTCTTCATAAATGCTTGGTTCAAAGTCTAATTTAAATCCCATATCTACTAATGCTGTTTCTGTTGGATCTCCTGTTAATGTTCCATCACTTGATATTTTTGTATCATTACATAGCATATTTGCATATACTAATTTTTCTAAATCTAAATCATTGCTATCTTTATATTCCTCTATATCTTTTGTTTCTTCATTTATAAAGATTTTCTCTACTGTCATTTTGTTTTGTGTTAATGTTCCTGTTTTATCTGAACATATAACTGTTGCACTTCCTAATGTTTCAACAGCTGGAAGTCTTTTTACAATAGCATTTTTCTTAACCATTTTTTGTACGCCAATTGCTAATACTATTGTTGATACTGCAACTAATCCTTCTGGTATTGCTGCAACTGCAAGTGATACCGCTGTCATAAACATATGAATTGGCTCTTTTCCTTGAATTAAACCAATTATAAATATTACAACACATATTGCTAAAGCTGCAATTCCTAAAGTTTTTCCTAATTTATTTAATTTTTCTTGAAGTGGTGTTATCTGCTCTTCTGTATTATCTAACATTCCTGCAATTTTACCTACTTCTGTAGTCATACCAGTTTCTACTACAATACCTTTTCCTCTACCATAAGTAACTAAACTTGAAGAAAATAACATATTTAGTCTATCACCAATTCCAACTTCTGAATCTTCTATTTTCTCAGTATTTTTCTCTACTGGAACTGATTCTCCTGTTAGTGATGCTTCTTGTGATTTTAAGTTTACTGCTTCTATTATTCTTAAATCTGCTGGTATATAATCTCCCGTATCTAAGACTACAA
>CALXCH010000106.1 GCA_944386735.1 uncultured Clostridia bacterium | reverse complement strand
GTAGTCTTGTAAGCTAAACCATGCTTATAAAGTTGTATAAAAATCCATTGGGTCCATTTATAATAATCAGGGTCTGTTGTATTAATTTCTCTAGACCAGTCAAAAGAAAAACCTAAGGATTTTAATTGTGATTTAAAATGTGCAATGTTTTTCTCTGTTGTGATTTTTGGATGAATATGATTTTTAATTGCGTAATTTTCAGCAGGAAGGCCAAATGCATCAAAACCTATAGGAAATAAAACATTATATCCTTGCATTCTTCTCTTTCTTGCAATTACATCCATAGCTGTATAACTTCTAGGATGTCCAACATGAAGACCTTGTCCAGAAGGATAAGGAAATTCAATTAAACCATACCATTTTTTCATAGAATAATCATCTTTTGCATTAAAAGTACCTTCGCTATACCATTTTTCTTGCCATTTTTTTTCTACTTCTTTAAAATTATATGCCATAAAAAAAGCCCCTTTCAAATAGTTTATTTTTCCGTATTATATAACAAAAAATGGGAGAAATCAAGGCTTGCATAAAAAAACGAAAAATGTTAGAATTGCTCCTAGAGGTGTAGAAAGTGATTGATATAACAAAAGCAAAAAAGGAATTTAAAAAATATGTAGAAAAATATGATATAAATAATCCAAAAATAAGATTAAAAATAGCACATATAGAAAGAACATCAGCAATTGCAAGAAAAATGGCAGAAAGTTTAAAATTATCTAAAGAAGATGTAGAACTTGCAGAATTAATTGGTTTGCTACATGATATTGGAAGGTTTGAACAAGTAAAAAAATATGGTACATTTGTGGATCATTTAAGTGAGAATCATGCAAAAATAGGAGTAGATACTTTATTTAAAGATGGCTTAATTAGAAACTTTATAGAAGACAGTAAGTATGACAAAAGAATTGAACTTGCAATAATAAATCATAACAAAGATAAAAAAGATATAACTAAAAATATAAGTGATAGAGAAAATTTACATATTAAGCTAATAAGAGATAGTGATAAAACAGACATACTTTATATTTTAACATTCGAAGATGAAAAAGCAGTATGGGAATCCGACAATTTAGAAGAAGAAAAATTCACAGATGAAATATTTAGAGAATTTATAGAAGACCATAATATTGTTTATAAAAACAGAAAAACACATGCAGATACATTAATTTGTCATTTTGCATATGCATTTGATTTTAATTTTGATTATGGATTAAAATATGTTTTAGATAATAAATATTATGAAAAATTATATAAAAGATTTAATTTTAAAGATGAAGAAACAAAAGAAAGATTTAAAGAAATTTATGATATAACAAATAATTATATAAAAGAAAGATTGAAGGGATATTATGATTGATTTAGAAAAATGTAAAGAGGAATTTATTAAATATACAGAAAAATTTGATTTAGAAAAAGAAGGAATAAAAAGAAAGCAGTTACATTCATTAAGAGTAATGGAAGATAGTCAAAAAATAGCCAAGGCTTTAAATTTAAGCAAAGAAGAAATAGAACTTGCAAGCTTAATAGGTCTTATTCATGACATAGGAAGATTTGAACAATATAGTAGAAATAACACATATCTTAATGAAATGCTTTTAGACCATGCTAATTTAGGAGCAAAAGTCTTACTAGAAAATGATTACATAAAAAAATATATAGATGATGAAAATTATATACCTATAATAATCACAGCAATAAAAAATCATAATAAATTTAAAATAGAAAAAGGTTTAAGTGAAGAAGGGTTATTATTTTCAAAAATAATAAGAGATGCAGATAAATTAGATATACTTTATGAGGCAGAAAATATATTTTGGAATAATCAAAAAGAAAAAGAAAATGTAGAAAGCAGTAAAATTAGCATTAAAATAGAACAACAATTTAAAGTAGAAAAACAAGTAAAAAAATTAGGAAATGAAAGAAATGATACAGTAGATGGATTACTAATATTATTGTCATACATATATGATATTAATTTTAAAGAAACATTAGAAATAATAGAAAAAGAAGGTTATGTGAATAAAATTTTAAACAGATTTGACTTTAAAGATGAAGAAACAAAAGATAAAATGGAAAATTTAAGGGAAATATTACTTAAGTTTATACGATTAAGCTTAAAAAAATAGATTAAAAGGATGATAGAATTGGGCAAAAAATTAATAATAACAGAAAAACCATCAGTTGCAATGGAATTTGCAAAAGCTCTAAAAATAACAACTAAAAGAAAAGATGGATACTTAGAGTCAGAAAATTGGATAATTACTTGGTGCGTAGGACATCTAGTAACAATGAGTTATCCTGAAAAATATGATGAAAAATTAAAATATTGGAGATTAGATACACTACCATTTATACCAAAAGAATGGAAGTATGAAATTATTCCACAAGTTCAAAAACAGTTTAATATAGTACAAAGCTTACTTCAAAGAGAAGATGTTGAAGTAATATATAATGCAGGTGACTCTGGGAGAGAAGGAGAGTATATTCAAAGACTAGTATTTATGATGGCAAAACCTAATCCAAATGCAAAGATGAAAAGAGTTTGGATAGATTCTCAAACAGAGGAGGAAATTTTAAGGGGAATAAGAGAAGCAAAAGACTTATCATATTATGATAGTCTGTCTGATAGTGCCTATTTAAGGGCAAAAGAGGATTATTTAATAGGAATTAATTTTTCAAGGTTACTTACTATAATATATGGAAGAAATTTAGCAAGTAAAATAAATGAGGATAGAGCTTCTATTTCAGTTGGAAGAGTTATGACTTGTGTTCTTGGAATGGTTGTTTCTAGAGAAAGAGAAATTAGAAATTTTAAGAAAACAAAATATTATAAAGTACAAGGATTATTTGGAAGCAAAGATTCAAGCTTTAAAGCAGAATGGAAAGTAAACGAAAATTCTAAAATGTTTGAATCGCCAAAGCTTTATAATGAATCAGGCTTTAAGAAGGAAAATGATGCTAAAGAATTTATAAAAAGTTTAGCGGGAAAAAATGCTAAAATAATAGAACTTAAAAAATCAAAGCAAAAAGAAAATCCACCACTTTTATTTAACTTAGCAGAAATACAAAATCAATGTACAAAAAGATTTAAAATAAAACCAGATGAAACATTAGATGTAATACAAAATTTGTATGAGAAAAAATTAGTTACATATCCTAGAACTGATGCGAGAGTACTTTCTACAGCAGTGGCAAAAGAAATTACTAAAAACTTAAACGGTCTAGCAAGAGGATATAAAGATGAGGAAGTTCAAGGATATATTAAGAAAATGGTAGATGAAAAATATTCAACAAATCTTGTTAAAACAAAGTATGTAAATGATAGTAAAATAACAGACCACTATGCGATTATTCCAAC
>CALXCH010000105.1 GCA_944386735.1 uncultured Clostridia bacterium | reverse complement strand
AGCATATGTAATTACGTACATATGCTCACATCGTTTCAAAAAAAGTAAGGTAATAAATACGGAGGTGTTATTAAATGGCAGCAAAAGGACCAAGAGAAAATATAACATTAGAATGTACAGAGTGTAAAAGAAGAAATTACACAACATCAAAAAATAAGAGAAATAATACAGATAGACTAGAAATAGTTAAATACTGTAAATTCTGTAAAAAACGTACAACACATAAAGAGACAAAATAGAATAATGGCAATTTTAAGGAGGATATAAAATGCCTAAAAAACAAGTTAAAAACAATAAGAAAGATAAAAAAGAAAATAGTAAAAACAAAAAAAGTTTTTTTAAAGACTTTAAAGCTGAGTTAAAAAAAGTTGTTTGGCCAACACCAAAACAATTAGTTAATAACACAGTAGCAGTTATAACTATTGTGCTAATTACAGCTGCAATTGTTTTTGTATTAGATTTAGCTTTTGAATCTCTAAATAAACATGGAGTAGATAAAGTAAAAGAGGCAATTACACAAATTGATGAACAATCTTCAAATAATACAACAACTGATGATGGTACAACATCAGGAGATAATACACAGGCTGACGAGAATGCATCAACTGATGAAAACACATCATCAGAAGAAAATGCAGCAACAGAAACAACAGAAGGTGAAACAAATACAGAAAATGTTACTGAAAATGCGCAGTAATAAAATGAATTAAGGGAGGCTAAAACTGATGTCTCAAAAAGATTATGATAATGTACCTAGATGGTATGTAGTTCATACTTATTCAGGATATGAAAACAAAGTAAAGACAGACTTAGAGAAAACTATAAAAAACAGAGAATTAGAAGATTACTTTTTTGACATCGTTGTTCCTATGGAAGAACAAATAGAAATAAAAGATGGAAAAAGAAAAACTAATTTAAAGAAAGTTTTTCCAGGATATGTTTTAATAAAAATGATAGTAACAGAAGCTACTTGGTATATTGTTAGAAATACAAGAGGTGTTACTGGATTTGTAGGGTCAGGAACAGACCCAATACAATTAACTGATGATGAAATCAGAAATATGGGATTTGAAGATGTTCCAATAAATGTAGATTATGATGTAAATGAACAAGTACAAGTTATGAATGGACCATTCGAAGGTTTTATTGGTACTGTTCAAGAAATAAACAAAGAAAAACATAAAGTAAAAGTTCTAGTATCTATGTTTGGAAGAGAAACTCCAGTAGAGTTAGAATTTTCACAAGTACAAAAAGTAAAATAACAAAATTTTTAAGGAGGTGCCATAAAAATGGCAGAAAAAGAAATTACAAACGTTATTAAATTACAAATAGAAGCAGGAAAAGCATCACCAGCTCCACCAGTAGGACCAGCTTTAGGTTCAAGTGGTGTAAATATTATGCAATTCGTAAAAGAATTTAATGATAGAACTGCAAATCAACCAGGAATGATTATACCAGTTGTTATAACAGTTTATAAAGATAAATCATTTGACTTTATAACAAAGGTTCCACCAGTTGCAGTTTTAATAAAGAAAGCAATCAACTTACAAAAAGGTTCAGGAAAACCAAACAAAGATAAAGTTGGTAAAATAACAAAAGCACAAGTAAAAGAAATTGCTGAACAAAAAATGCCTGATTTAAATGCAGCTTCTATTGAAACAGCCATGACAATGGTTGAAGGAACTGCTAGATCAATGGGTGTAGTAGTTGTTGACTAATTAAGATAAATATTTTAAATATTTATAAATAAATTATTATTATGGGAGAGCTTAGCTCGTTAGAACCAAAGGAGGAAAGAAAATGAAATTATCAAAAAGATACGCAGAAAGCGTAAAACTAATTGACAAAACAAAAAATTATGACATTAAAGAAGCATTAGAATTAATTGAAAAAATGCCAAAACCAAAATTTGATGAAACAGTAGAATTACACGTAAAATTAGGTGTAGATTCAAAACATGCTGATCAACAAGTTAGAGGTACAGTAGTACTTCCAAATGGTACAGGTAAAACTCAAAGAGTTTTAGTATTTGCAAAAGGACCAAAAGCAGATGAAGCACAAAAAGCAGGTGCTGACTTTGTAGGAGCAGAAGAATTAATTCCAAAAATCCAAAATGATGGATGGTTTGACTATGATGTAGTAGTTGCAACACCAGATATGATGGGGGTAGTTGGAAGATTAGGTAAAGTATTAGGACCAAAAGGTTTAATGCCAAACCCTAAATCAGGAACAGTTACAATGGACGTAACAAAAGCAATAAATGAAATTAAATCTGGTAAAGTAGAATATAGATTAGATAAAAATAATATTATTCACTTAGGATTTGGAAAAGTTTCATTTGGAGCTGACAAATTACAAGAAAATTATGATGTTATTATGAATGCTATTATAAAAGCTAAACCAGCAGCAGCTAAAGGACAATACATAAGAAGTGTAGCTATAGCAACATCAATGGGACCAAGTATATTTATTAATCAATAAAATATGAATATTAGCCAAAGACAGTAGGCAAAAAATAAGTCCTACCTAGGTTATTTAATAAATGAGAAGTATAACACTTTTTATTTAAGTAGCCTAAGGTAGACTTAAATAAAAAGTGTTATTTATTTTTAATATAAATATCATTTGGGAGGTGAAAAAATAAATGGCAAGTGAAAAAGCATTAAATCAAAAGAAAGCAGAAGTTAAAGAATTAGCTGAAAAAATGAAAGAAGCAAAATTAATACTTCTAACAGATTACAGAGGAATTAATGTAGTTGATGATACTGAATTAAGAAGAGACTTAAGAAATGTAAATGCTACATGTAATGTTATCAAAAATAATATAACTAGAAGAGCATTAAAGGAAAGTGGAATAGAAGGATTAGATGATGAGTTAGTAGGGCCAACAGCTGTTATTATGAGTAATGAAGATTATTTGGGAGCATCTAAAGCAATCTATAACTTCATTAAAACACATGATTTTTATAAAATCAAAGGTGGAGTAATAGAAGGAAAAGTAATGACAGCAGAAGAAATTATTACTCTTGCAAAACTACCTTCAAGAGAAGACTTACTATCTATGCTTGCTGGTGCGTTGCTTGCAAATATTTCAAAAGTAGCAGTAGCATTAAACGAAGTAAAGAAACAAAAAGAAGAAGCAGGAGAAAAAGTTACTGTATCAGTTTCTGCTGAAAGCAAAGAAGAAGTTGCACCTGTAGCTGAAGAAGCTAAAGTAGAAGAAACAGAAACACCTGCAGCCGAATAATTTACAACTTTATTTTTACTAAGGTAAATTATGGAATGAATTATAAAAAATAAAAAAGAGCAGAAAAGCTTAACAAAAATCAAAAAAATAAAAATTTAGGAGGATTTAAAAATGGAAAAAATAGAAAAAATTATTGAAGAAATCGATAGCTTAACAGTTGTTGAATTAAATGACTTAGTAAAAGCAATCGAAGAAAAATATGGAGTATCAGC
>CALXCH010000104.1 GCA_944386735.1 uncultured Clostridia bacterium | reverse complement strand
GTATTTTCTATATCAAAAGATGGGGTAACATATGAAAGATTAGACATTGAAAAAAGTGTAAGACAGTTAATTGTATTGTTGTTTACTGGATTAAATTCATTAGCATTACCGTTTTTATCAAAAACGTTAAAAAGAAAAGCAAATGGAGAAATAGAAGATAATGTTTTCAAGGTAAGAATGATAATAATTTTAGTAGTATTTTTAATATGTTTATTATTAGAATGTGGATATATGACAAATATTCAAGAAGGAATATTAAAAGTATATAGGTCAAATATAAAATAAAGAAAGACTAGAAAGTGTGATTTAATGGAAAAAGAAAAAGTAATAGTAATCTGTGGACCAACAGCATCAGGTAAAACAGCTCTATCAATAGAACTTGCAAAAAAGTTAAATGGTGAAATAGTATCATGTGATTCTATGCAAATATATAAAGAAATGAATATAGGAACAGCAAAACCAACAAAAGAGGAAATGCAAGGAATAAAACATTATATGATAGATATAATTTCGCCAGATGAAAGATATAGTGTTGCAGATTATAAAAAAGATGCTAAAAAGGCAATTAAAGAAATTTTGAGTAAAGGAAAAGTTCCAATAGTAGTAGGAGGAACAGGACTTTATGTAGATAGTTTGATTTATGAAATAGATTATCCAGAAATAGAATTTGATGAAAAATATAGACAAGAATTAGAACAAGAAGTTGAAGAAAAAGGACTTAATGTTTTGTATGAAAGGGCAAAAAAAATAGATGAAGAAGCAATAAAGAAAATAAGCCAAAATGATAAAAAAAGAATATTAAGAATACTTGAAATATATCATGCAACGGGGAAAAATAAAACAGAGCAAGAAAAAGAATCAAGAAAAAATGAGCCAGAATTTGATTATAGAGTCTTTGCGTTAAATATGGATAGGGAAAAACTTTATGAAAGAATAAATAAAAGAGTAGATATTATGATAGAAAATGGATTAATAGAAGAAGTAGAAAATATTTATAAGAAATATAAAAAATTCCCGACAGCAATGCAAGGACTTCGGATATAAAGAGGTTGTAGATTATTTAGAAAAAAGATTGACAAAAGAGGAAATGATTGAGAAAATAAAACAAGAAACTAGAAGATATGCAAAAAGACAACTAACATGGTTTAGAAAAAATAAGGAGACAATTTGGCTTAATGCAGAAGATACGATACAAAATAATATAAAAATTATTTTGGAGGGTTAATTTTGGAAAAACAAGCGAAAAAAGAGAAGAAAATTAATAATAAAAAGGTAATTGTAATTTCAATACTTCTTCTAATTTTAGCTAGTTACTTAATATATGTAATATATTTATTAATAAAACAGCCAACTAATGTTTTTACAATTGAGGAAGGAAAATTATATAAAGAAGAAACAGATGTAGGCTATGTAATAAGACATGAAACAGTAGTAAAAGGCGAAAATTATAAAAATGGAATGGAACAGATAATTGCAGAAGGAGAAAGGGCAGCTGTTAATGAAAATATATTTAGATATTATAGTACCAATGAAGATAGCTTAAAAAGTAAAATAGCAGAATTAGACACAAAAATACAAGAAGCAATGGCAGATAATACAGAACTATCTAATGGTTCAGATATGAAATTGTTAGAAGATCAAATAGATAAACAAATAGAAAATATCAATAAAGAAACAGATATGACAAAATTAGAAGAAGAAAAGAAAGAAATAGATAATTTAGTAACTAAAAAAGCAAGAATAGCAGGAGAGGCAAGTCCACAAGGTTCATATTTAAGAGGATTAATAGATGAAAGAAAAGAATATGAAAGTGAACTAAATTCAGGGGCTGAATATGTAAAAGCACCAATGAGTGGAATTGTATCATATAGAGTAGATGGACTAGAAGATGTTTTAACACCAGATAATTTTAGTAATTTGAGTAAAGAATATCTAGAAAGTTTAGATTTAAGTACAGGAAAAATAGTTGCAACAAATAATGAAGCAGGAAAAGTAATAGATAATTTCTATTGCTATATAGCAACTATTACATCATCAGAAGAAGCAAAACAAGCACAGGTAGGTGATAATGTAAAAGTAAGGCTTTCAAATAATGCAGAGGTAAAAGCAGAAATTACTAACATAATGAAAGAAGATGATGGAGATATAATTTTAGTTCTTAAGTTAACACAGCAAATAGAAGAATTAATAAATTATAGAAAAATAACATTTGACTTAATTTGGTGGGATGCAAGTGGACTAAAAGTTCCCAACCAAGCAATCGTAAGTGAAAATGACTTGAATTATGTAGTAAGAAATAGAGCAGGATACCTAAGTAAAATATTAGTAAAAGTAGAAAGACAAGGAGATAATTATTCAATAATAGATTCATATACAACAGAAGAACTAAAAGAATTAGGCTTCTCAGATGAAGAAATTGCAAACTATAAGAAGATATCACTATATGATGAAATAATGATTAATCCAGATTTAAGTAAAGTGGAAGAAAAATAAATATATTAAAATAAAAAAATGTAGAAAAATGTAAATAAGTGCAAACAAAAAAGATAAACATTACCAAAAACGTAAACAAATATTACAGAAATGTTACAGAAATATTAAAATTTAAAAACATTCGTAAAAAATATTGACAATACGACAAAAAAAGTAGATACTTAAACATGTAAAACAAATAAACAAAGGAAGTAAATTTAGGAGGTTTTTTTATGTCAGGAGCATTGATGAACAAAGTATGGGATTTATTCGGAATGGATAAAGCTGAACCAGAGGAAGATTATGATAATGAGGACGTATATGAGTACGATGATGCAGAGGAAGAAGAGCAAGAAGGAAGAGGATTATTTGGAAGAAGAAACAAAGATAATAAAGTTGTAAATATGCCACAACAACAAACAAATAATAATGCAATAAAAATGGTAATATCACAACCAACATCTTTTGAACAATCAGATGAAATTTGTTCTTTCTTAAAAGAAAGAAAATCTGTAATTGTTAATTTAGAATATGTTAACAAAGATGTAGCTAGAAGAATTGTTGACTTTATTAGTGGTGGAGTATATGCTTTAGATGGATATATTCAAAAAGTATCTAATTCAATATTCTTAGTTGCACCATCAAACTATGAAATTACAAATGAGATGGCAAGAGAAGAAATGAAAAACAAGCTATCAGTTTCATGGCTTAAAAATAATGGAATAAATTAATAGATATCCATAAGGGAGGAAAACAATGATTACACCATTAGATATAGAAAATAAAAGATTTTCAAAACAAATGATGAATGGATATAGCGTAGAAGAAGTCGACGACTTTTTAGACGAATTAACTGCTGATTATTCTAAAAATTATAAAGAAAATTCAGAATTAAGATTAAAAGTAGAAGAATTGAATAAAAGTCTAGAACATTATAAAAGTATTGAGTCAACATTGAACAATACTTTAGTAATGGCGCAAAGCACAGCAGAAGATATCAAAAAAGTCGCACAGCAACAAGCAGAACAAATAATAAATGAAGCTAAATCAAATGCTCAAAAACAAGTAGATGATTTAAACAATGAATTAGTTGCAAAAACAAAAGAGGTAGAAGACGTAAAAAAACAGTTCGATATCTATAAAGCAAAAATGGAATCACTTTTAATTTCTCAATTAGAATTAATAAAAGATATTAATAAAGAAGA
>CALXCH010000103.1 GCA_944386735.1 uncultured Clostridia bacterium | reverse complement strand
AAGTTGACCTTTTTTTATATCAAAATTTTTTTTAATTTTTGATATTTTCTATTGACTTTTCATAGTTGGTCTCCTATAAATTATTATATGAGTTTATTTGACTTTTTGCAACAATTTTTGTTAAATTATTACAAAGAATTAGTAATATTAAATTACTAGTCTTATTTTTTGTACATTTTTTATAAATATTCTATTTTTTTAATATAATGAATAATTTTTTCCTTTTTTGTAATAATAAGAATATAAACAAAAAAGCTTTAAATAAGAGGAGGAATATTATGAAAGCAACTGGAGTTGTAAGAAGAATAGATGATTTGGGTAGAGTTGTTATTCCAAAGGAAATAAGAAAAACATTAAGAATTAAAGAAGGTGAGCCTTTAGAGATTTTTACAGATAGAGAAGGTCAAATTATATTAAAGAAGTATTCTCCAATTGGAGAGTTATCAGAATTTGCAGCTGGTTATGCTGAAACTTTATCAAAGACTACAGGTCATATTGCTTGTATTACTGATAAAGATACTATTATTGCAGTATCTGGCGGTTCTAAAAAGGAATTTTTAGAGCAAGATGTAAGTCCGGAATTAGAACAACTAATGGAAGATAAAGAAGTGTATATGAGTAAAGATAATAGTGATATTGCGATGCCTATTACTAAAAATGAGAATCCAGAAAGAAAAAATAATGCACAAGTTGTTTATCCTATAATTTCTAATGGTGATACAATTGGAACTGTTATTCTTATGTCTAAAGAGGCTAATAAAAAAATGAATGAGGTTGAACAAAAAGTAGCACAATCAGCAGCTACATTTTTAGGAACGCAGATGGATATATAAAAAATAAAACAAGTTATAATTTTATAAAAATAAAATTTTAGCTTGTTTTTTTCTTATTTATATTTTTTTCGTCTGTTAAACCTACTATATAATCTATGGAGGTCCCATAATATTTGGCTAAAGTGATTAAATGTGATATAGGTATAGTTCTATTACCTTTTTCGTACTCAGAATAATATTGTTGAGATATGCCAAGTATTTGTGCTACTTGTTTTTGAAATAGATCATTGTCTTCTCTTAAATCCTTTAATCTTTTAAATTTCACTGTAACCTCCTTGTAAATCTTGTGATTCAATATAATTTTAGCAAAAAAAATAGACAAAGGGAGCATAATACATAATAAATTGTGTAAAACTTATTGGTTATATTATATGAATATAAATATGTGAATGTTGTGAAAAGAATAAATATTATTTTTTCCTTGATTTTTTGCTTGTTTTAGAGTATAATCTTAATGTTAGAGTTTAGTTTTAAGGAGATAGAAATGAAAGCAATAGAAATAAGAAGAAAATATTTAGATTATTTTAAAAGACATGGACATGCAGTAATACCATCTGCACCATTAATACCAGAAAATGATCCTTCTGTGTTATTTACAACAGCAGGGATGCAACCATTGGTACCATATTTATTGGGTGAAAAACATCCAGAAGGAAAAAGGCTTACAGATTATCAAAAGTGTGTGAGAACAAATGATATTGATGAAGTAGGAGATAATCGTCATTTAACATTCTTTGAAATGCTTGGAAATTGGTCACTAGGAGACTATTTTAAAGATGAGTCAATTGCAATGAGTTTTGAATTTCTAACTAAAGAATTAGGGATTCCAGTAGAAAAGTTATCAGTAACATGTTTTGCAGGAGATGAAGATTGCCCAAGAGATGATGTTGCTGCAAATGCATGGAAAAAAGCAGGAATATCAGAAGACCATATATATTATTATGGAAAAGATGATAACTGGTGGATAGCAGGAGAAGAAGGACCTTGTGGACCAGATACAGAAATGTTCTATGATACAGGAAAACCAGCATGTGGACCAGATTGTCAACCAAGTTGTGATTGTGGTAAATACGTTGAAATCTGGAATAATGTATTTATGGAATATTTCAAGGATAAGAACGGATATCGTAAATTAGAGCAAAAAAACGTTGATACAGGACTTGGATTAGAAAGAATGACAATGTTGTTACAAGGAAAAGAAACACCATTTGATACTGAATTATTTAGTCCAGTTATGGATAAACTAAAAGAGCTTCAAAAAGTAGATAACATTGAAAGTAGAAGAATAATAGCAGAACATTTACGTTCAAGCATGATGATAATAGCAGATGGAGGAAGACCAAGTAATCTAGATAGAGGATATGTTTTAAGAAGATTAATAAGAAGAATGATAAGACATATGAATAAATTACAAATAGATTTAGACTCATTAAAAGAATTAATAGATATATATGTAGAAAACTTAGGAGAAATGTATCCAGAATTAATTAAAAATAGAGAAACAATAGAACAAGTAATAGTAGAAGAGAAAGATAAATTTGTAAAGACACTTGCTAAAGGTGAAAGAGAATTTGAAAAAGCAATAGGAAGACTAGAAGGAACAAAAACAATTCCAGGAAATGTAGTATTTAAATTATATGATACTTATGGTTTCCCACCAGAAGTAACAAAAGAACTTGCAGAAGAAAATGGTTATAAAATAGACATGAATGAATTTAATGAATTATTTAAAAAACATCAAGAAAAATCAAGGGCAGGTTCAGAACAAAAGTTTAAAGGTGGTCTTGCTGAAACAACAGAAGAAACTATAAAATATCACACAGCAACACATTTATTAAATGCAGCAATAAAAAGAGTAATTGGAAAAGATGCACATCAAAGAGGTTCAAATATAACCGTAGATAGAATGAGATTTGATTTTAACTGTGATCATAAACTAACACCAGAAGAAAAACAACAAATAGAAGATTTGGTAAATAAATGGATTAAAGAAGGATTACCTGTAACAAAACAAGAAATGAAAAAAGAAGATGCAATAAAATCAGGAGCAGAATGTATGTTTATTGAAAAATATCCAGACATAGTAACAGTATATACAATAGGAGATGTATCAAAAGAATTATGTGGCGGACCTCATGTTAAAAATACAAGTGAGCTTGGAAAATTTAAAATAAAAAAAGAAGAATCTAGTTCATCAGGAGTAAGAAGAATAAAAGCAGTATTAATAGATGAGTAAAATATCGCAAGGAAACGTTCTAAATAGCGACAAGGGAGGTTTTTGTATGGAAGATTGTTTATTTTGTAAAATAATAAAAGGAGAAATTCCTTCAAATAAAGTATATGAAGATGAATATGTATATGCTTTTAAAGATATAGAACCAGCAGCACCTGTTCATGTATTAGTAGTTCCTAAAAAACATATTTCATGTTTAAATGAAATAACAGAGAAAGACGAATTATTAATTGGAAAAATTCATATGGCAATAAAGGAAATAGCTAAACAATTAGGCGTAGCTGAAAAAGGTTATAGAATTATAAATAACTGTGGAAAAGATGCAGGACAAACAGTAATGCATTTACATTTCCACTTGCTTGCTGGTGTAGAAATGGGAGAAAAATTAGTGTGAACTGTTAATAAAACAAAAATAGAAGAAAGTAGAAGTTAGGATAAATTATCTTAATTTCTATTTTTTTTATTTTATATTTATATTTTTAATTATTTTATAATTTTCTTGATTGACAAAAGACTATAAGATTGTTATCATATAATTAATTAAAGAAAATTGTATGAAATGATTATTCTAAAGAAAAAAGGAAAATACTTATTAATAATAGTAGATAAATAAAAAATA
>CALXCH010000102.1 GCA_944386735.1 uncultured Clostridia bacterium | reverse complement strand
GTATTTCATTGTTGCCCATTAAATAGGGAGCTTGTAAAAGAAGGTTTAAAACTTGGATTTTATATATCATTTGCAGGGCCTATAACTTTTAAGAACTCAAAAAATGCAAATGAAATAATTGGAATGGTGCCAAATGATAGAATGCTAATTGAAACAGATAGCCCATATTTATCACCAGAACCTTTAAGAGGAAGAAGAAATGATCCTAGAAATGTTAAATATATAGCAAATAAAATAGCCGATGTAAAAGGAATATCAATTGAAGAAGTAGGAAAAATTACTTATGAAAATGCAAAGAGAATATTTAAAATTAAGTAATTTTGAGCACTTAGTAAATTCTATATAAATTAGTATATTAATAAAATTTTGTAAATATAATTAAATAAAGATAATTTAAATTTTGCCGATTTTTTGTAAAGTTTGACGAAACTTAAATTTTGTGATAAAATGTGGAAAAAAATAAAGGGGGAAAAGAGTATGTATGGAACAAGATCAATGACAAGTATGTCTAGTGCTGTAGGAAGTACAGTATGGGTTATAGTATCATTAATACTTGCAATAGTAGGTGGAATTCTAGTTTACTTCTTATTTTTAAGCAAAAAGAATGAAGGAAAATTTACAGGATTTCTAGGATGGTTATATGACTTCTTATCATTTAAGAAAATGTTCTTAGAAACATTATTAAAAGTAACTTATTTAATATTTGCAATTTATATAACACTATATTCTTTCGTTTTAATAGGAACAAGTTTCTTAGCATTCCTACTTACACTAATATTAGGAAATGTAATTATAAGAGTTATTTATGAATTTTCTTTAATTCTTTTAGTAATCTGTAGAAATACAACAGAAATTGCTAAAAATACAAAGAAAGCTGGAAAAGCTGAAGAAAAGAAATCAGAAGAAAATAAATAGTTTAGAATAAAAGCTAGTAGTTGTTAAGTGCTACTAGTTTTTGTGTCGCTATTTAGGACGTTTCCATTGCACACAAAATGTCACATCTGGGACACATCTATATAATTAAATAATGAAGGAAGTTTGTATAGTGGAAAGATACATTGATTTTAGAAATAATATAGATTTACAAAAATTAAAAGAACCAGCTAAAATAATTAAAGAAGGTGGAATTGTAATTTTCCCCACAGAAACTGTTTATGGAATAGGTACAAATGGCTTTAATAAAGAGTCAATTAGAAAAATTTATGAATTGAAGAAAAGAGATTTTAGTAAGCCTATAAGCTTACTAGTAAGTAATATGGAAATGGTTAAAGTGGTTGCAGAAGATATTTCCGGTTTAGAATATTCCCTAATGAAACGATTTTTTCCAGGTCCATTTACAATTATATTGAAAAAGAAAAAAGATGTACCAGATATTCTTACTGCAAACGGAGATACAGTCGGCGTACGTATGCCAAGTGGAGAAATTGCTAAGAAATTAATAGAATATGCTGGTGTTCCGATTGCCACTCCTAGTGCAAATATTTCAGGAAAACCTAGCGGAACGAATATAAATGATATAGTAAAAGATTTTGAAGGAAAAGTTGATTGTATTATAGATAGTGGAGAAAGTAAACTAGGTGTTGCTTCTACAATTGTTAAAGTAATTGATAATGTTCCACATATTTTAAGAGAGGGAACAATTTCTAAAAAAGAGATACAAGAAGTGGTAGAAATATATAACAAAGATAGTAAAAGTAATAAATAAGATTAATCTTTAAAATAAAACGTTCCCGACCATTTTTAGACATATACATGCCAAAAATGGTCGGGAATAATTATTTTTTCTTTTATAAATTGGGAGCGTAAAGCCCACTTCCCTTTGGTGGTTGATAGTTCATGATATCTTAAATCAAGATATGTCCCCAACGCAACATTATTTTAGACTTCTTAATGCTGCTATTCTATCTTCTGTACTTGGATGTGTTGACCATATACTTGTTGTTCTTCTTTTACCTTCTTTTGTATCTTTTCTAAATGGGTTTACTATATACATATTAGCAGTAGCACTGTTTGCAGTTTGAAGTTGGTTAGGGTCACTATCTAATTTTTCTAATGCAGATATTAACCCATCAGGATTTCTAGTAAATTCTACCGCAGTGGCATCTGCTAAAAATTCTCTTTTTCTAGATAAAGCAAGTTGCATTAAAGAACCGAATATTGGAGATAATATTAAAAAGATTAAACCAATAATCATTAAAATACCATTTGCTTTACTATCACTATCATTGTCTCCATCTCTTAATCCTCCCCAGAATAAAGTTCTAGAGAATAAATCAGAGAGCATTACTATAAATCCTACCATAACAGAAACAACGCAACTAAGACGAATATCATAGTTTTTAATATGGCTCATTTCATGAGCTATAACTCCTTCAAGCTCATAATAATCTAATTTTTCTAAAAGACCAGTTGTAACACATATAACAGCATTCTCAGGATTTCTTCCCGTTGCGAATGCATTTGGTTGTGGATCATCTACAACATATAATCTTGGCTTACATGGAAGCCCTGAGGCAACCATTAAGGCGTCTAAAATATTTACTAATTTTTGGTCTTCTTCTTTGGTTGCAGGTCTTGCTCTATTTACTGATAAAACTATTTTATCACTATAATAGTAAGATCCCCATGCAGATGTAATTGAAAATATTAATGCTATTACTATTGAAAGTGAACCTAAATTTAATGCATTACAAATAAAATAAATAATTAAAGTAATTACTACAATAAAGATACCTACTATTACACCAGATTCTATTTTATTTCTTTTTATACTTTCAAACATATTACTTTATTTACACCTTCCCTCTAAAAAAGGAGTAGGAGATAAGCTCCAACTCCTAAGATTTTTTATTTGTTACTTCCGAAATCTACTTTAACATTTTTTCTAGCTTCATCGCTTTCTGCATTAAATAAATCACGAGGTTTAAATCCAAACATACCTGCGATAATGTTAGAAGGGAATACTTCTAATTTTGTATTGTAGATAGTTACAGAATCATTATAAAATTGTCTAGCAAAAGAAATTTTATTTTCTGTATTTCTTAATTCTTCTGATAATTCTGAGAAGTTTTGGTTTGCTTTTAATTGAGGATAATTTTCAGAAATAGCCATAATTGTTTTTAATGTATCTGATAATTCATTATCAAGTTTTGCTTTTTCAGAAACTGTTCCTGCATTTGCCCAAGAACTTCTAAGTTCAGCAATTTTTTCAAATGTTTGGCTTTCATGAGTCATATAACCTTTTACAGTTTCAACGAAGTTTGGAATTAAGTCAAATCTTCTTTGAAGTTGCACGTCTATTTGACTCCAAGCATTATCAACTTTAATTCTTGCTTTAACTAATCCATTATATATAGCGATAACGGCAATAATAAGAATTACTACGATAGCTAGAATGATTAAACCTACCATTTATAAATTCCTCCTATTCTATATAATATACAAATATGATAACATATTATACATACTTATACAATAATAATATGGTAAAATTGTGAAATTAATATGGAAAATTTAGGAATAATTTTTAAAAAATTACATATAATATATTATGAATATTCTAAATGCTTAATTTTAAATGAAAGGACAAATTATGAAAAAATAATAAACTAAGAAAGCACTACTGCGAGTAAGAAATAAGCAAAATTTGACAAATACGAGAAAAAATAGTATAATTAAGTTGTTGCCAAAAGGAGGAATTAAATTGATGAAAAAAGAAGAAAACGCTTCGATTTCTATCATGAAAATTATCTGTGT
>CALXCH010000101.1 GCA_944386735.1 uncultured Clostridia bacterium | reverse complement strand
GTATATAATAATAACCAAATTGTGTAAGGAGATGATAGTATGCAAGTAACTAGAGAAGAACTTTTGCATATAGCAAAGTTAGCAGATTTAGAATTAGACGAAAGCGAAGTTGATAATTATTTAGCGAATTTGGAGGATATATTGAACTTTGCAAATATAGTAAATAATGCACCAGTAGAAGGATTAGATATAACAATAGGTGCAAACGAATCTAAAAACGTATTTAGAAAAGATGAAGTAAAGGTATTTAAAGATAACGAAAGTTTATTAGAAAATGCACCTGATAAAGCACAAAATATGTTTAAAATACCAAAAGTAATTGAATAGAGAAAGGAGAGAAGTTTATGGATATTACAGAACTTACAGTACATGAGTTACAAGAGAAATTAAAAAATAAAGAATTAAGTTCTTTAGATATTACAAAAGCTTATGTAGATAGAATGAATGAAAAGGAAAAAGATGTACAAGCTTTTGTAACAACATTAGAAGAAGAAGCTTTAGAACAAGCAAAGAAAATCGATGAAGAAATAAATAAAGGAGAAGCAACAGGAGAGTTTGCAGGAATACCAATAGGAATAAAAGATAATATTTGTACTAAAGGTGTTAAAACAACTTGTAGTTCAAGAATGCTCGAGAACTTTGTTTCACCTTATGATGCAACAGTAGTAGAAAAATTAAACAATGAAAAAATGATTAACCTAGGAAAGCTAAACATGGATGAATTTGCTATGGGAGGTTCAACAGAATACTCATATTTTAAGAAAACAAGAAATCCATGGAATTTAAATAAAGTACCAGGAGGATCTTCAGGAGGTTCTGCAGCAGCAGTAGCATCTGGAATGGTTCCTTGGGCTTTAGGTTCAGATACAGGTGGATCTATTCGTCAGCCAGCAAGTTTTTGTGGAGTTGTAGGATTAAAACCAACATATGGATTAGTTTCAAGATATGGATTAGTAGCATTTGCATCATCTTTAGACCAAATAGGTCCTATTACTAAAGATGTTTATGATAGTGCAATGTTATTAAATATAATAGCAGGACATGATGAAAGAGATACTACATCTAAAGAAGTAGAAAAAGTAGATTATACAAAATATCTAAAAGATAATGTTAAAGGATTAAAAATAGGTGTTCCAAAAGAATTTTTTGGTGAAGGTATAAATGAAGAAGTAAAAGCATCTTTAGAAAAAGCAATTGAAACTTATAAAGAATTAGGTGCAGAGGTAGAAGAATTTTCTTTAGATATTGCAAAATATTCATTAGCAACATATTATATAATTGCCTGTGCAGAAGCAAGTTCAAACTTAGGTAGATTTGATGGAATTAGATATGGATATAGAGCAAAAGATTTTAAAGACTTAAAAGATTTATATAGAAAATCAAGAAGTGAAGGATTTGGACCAGAGGTTAAAAGGAGAATTATTCTTGGAACTTATGTATTATCTTCAGGATACTATGATGCTTATTATAAAAAAGCACAACAAGTTCGTACTTTAGTTATGAATGAATTTAATAAAGCATTCCAAAAATATGATGTATTACTTACACCAACATCACCAACAGTAGCATTTGATATAGGTTCAAAATCAAATAATCCATTAGAAATGTATCTAGCAGATATTTGTACAGTATCAGTAAATATTGGAGGGCTTCCTGGAATTTCAATTCCTTGTGGTTTAGATAAAGAAGGTATGCCAATTGGTATGCAATTAATAGGAAACAAATTCCAAGAAGGAACAATATTAAATGCAGCATATACTTTTGAACAAAAAACAAAGTTTAGAGAGAATTATAAACCAACATTTAGAAAGGGGGAAGAATAATGGCAAGAGAAGATTATGAAGTTGTAATTGGACTAGAGGTACATGCAGAGCTTGCTACAAAAACGAAGATATTCTGTTCTTGTCCAACAAGCTTTGGTGCAGCTCCAAATACACATATTTGTCCTATTTGCACAGCAATGCCAGGAACTTTACCTGTTCTAAATGAGAAAGTTGTGGAATATGCAGTAAGAGCAGGACTTGCAACAGATTGTACAATATCACAAGATAGTAAAAATGATAGAAAAAACTATTTCTATCCAGATTTACCAAAAGCATATCAAATATCACAATATGATAAACCACTTTGTGAACATGGTAAAATAGAAATAGATTCAAGTACAGGAAGAAAAACTATTGGCATTACAAGAATCCACATAGAAGAAGATGCTGGAAAATTAAACCATGATGAATTTGGTAGAGGAAGTTTAGTAGACTTAAATAGAGCAGGTGTACCATTAATAGAAATTGTATCAGAACCAGATTTAAGAAGCTCAGAAGAAGTCGATTTATATTTAAGAAAGTTAAAATCAATCTTAGAATATATAGAAGTATCTGACTGTAAGATGCAAGAAGGTTCTTTAAGAGCAGACGTAAACGTATCTATTAGAAAAAAAGGTGCAAAAGAATACGGTACTCGTACTGAAATGAAAAATATGAACTCTTTTAGAAGTATTACAAGAGCTATTGAATATGAGATTGATAGACAAGTAGATGTAATAGATAATGGTGGAGTTGTAGAACAAGAAACTTTAAGATGGGATGAAGTATCAGGAAAAACATTTTCAATGAGAGATAAAGAAGATGCTCAAGATTATAGATACTTCCCAGATCCAGATTTAGTTGCAATCAAACTTTCTGATGAATATATAGAAAATATAAAAAAATCACTTCCAGAGCTTCCTGAAAGTAGAAAACAAAGATATTTAACAGAATACCATTTATCAGAAAAAGATGCTAATATCATTACTTCATCTAAATATTTATCAGATTTATTTGAAGAAGCAAGTAAGATTTGTAACAATCCAAAAGCAGTAAATAACTGGATTATTTCAGATATATCTAGAATATTAAATGAAACTGAAATGGAACCAGTTGCAATACCATTTGATAGCAAACAACTTGCAAAATTAGTAATGTTAATAGATAAAGGAACTATAAGTTCTTCTATTGCTAAAAAAGTTTTAGTTGAAATGTTTGAACACCCAAGAGATCCAGAAGATATTATAGATGAAAAAGGTTGGGTTCAAATTTCAGATGAAGGTGCAATTAGAGATGTTGTTTCAAAGGTTTTAGAAAACAACTCACAATCTGTTGCAGACTATAAAGCAGGAAAAGAAAAAGCTTTAGGATATTTAGTAGGACAAGCTATGAAAGAAACAAGAGGAAAAGCTAATCCACAAATGCTAAATAAAATGTTTAAAGAAGAATTAAAATAAGAAAATGGAGACAAAGAAAACTTTGTCTCTTTTTTCAAAAAGCAAAATTTAAATTAATTGCTTTTTTATACTATCTACAACAAAACTACAAATAATAAATTCAACACTAAAAACAAGACTTAATTTAAATAAACTTATACCAATATAATATATCAATGGAGTTTGAAGAAATAATATATAACTAAGCAATATAAATGCAGAAAAAGCTCCAAGTAAAAGACAAAATTCAAGTCCTTTATATAATATTTTATATGTAGTTTTATCTAAATTTTTATAGTATGTAATTATTTTTTTTAACATTTTAAACCTCACTAAAAATAGTATTTTTTTATATTTGTTTCTATTAAGATGTTAACATGTATATAACATAAAAGCAATGGAAATTGTAGCCAGAAGAGAAGTAATTTAAAATCAAAATATATTGCTAAAATCTAATATTACATTTTTGTTACAAATACAGAAAAATATTGAAAGAAGAAAACTTGTATGGTATTATTAGTTCATAAAAATAAAAGCAAAGACGAAAGCAAATATGAAAACAAAAAAGATAAAAATAAAAAAGGAGAAAAAGATGAC
>CALXCH010000100.1 GCA_944386735.1 uncultured Clostridia bacterium | reverse complement strand
GTGGCGGAATTGGTAGACGCACTGGACTCAAAATCCAGCGGGAAACCATGTGGGTTCGAGTCCCACCATCGGTACCAGAATATTATAATCTAAATCTAAAATAGAGTTTACTATGAAAGGAATGAATGTTCTAGTAAAAATGTTATGAAAGACAACTAGTTAGGAATAATTAGTTGTCAGTTTTAATATAATAAAAATTTATTTATAAAAAGTTTTAAAATATATAAATAATAAGGTACTAATAAAAACGGAGGAATTAAATGTTTGAGGTCAAAAACTTTGATAACTGGATAGAAGATAAGGATTCTGGAAAGTTTGGTAGTGGTGCTAGTGAAAAAATGTGGCTTGTTAACCCAAAAACGAATAAAAAAGGACTTTTCAAATTTCCAAAAATTAAAAGTGATGGAACGATAACTGGAGAATATTAGGCAGAAAAACTTGCAACAGAAATAGGTAAATTAATAAACGTAGAATGTGCCAAAGTAGATATTGGTACATACAAACGGAAGAATTGGTTCAATGAGCTATAATATTATAGATAAATTGTCAACTTCCTTAAGAGAAGGAGTAGACTTATTACAAGCTAAATATCCATTTTACAATAAAGATAAATTAAAGGATGACGAAAGTGGAAAAGTATATTCAGTTCAAATGATAGAAGATAGTATTTATTCAGAAGGAATGAACAGAATCTTAAAAATGATGATATTTGATTGCTTAATAGAGAATAGCGATAGGCATCATAGTAATTGGGCTGAAAAAGTTACAGTAGATTATGATGATGATAAACAAGTATTTATATTTCGTTGGGATATATGTCCACTATATGATAATGGTTCATCATTATGTGCATATATAAATAATAATGATGTAGAAATATTTTTTAAAGATAAAATGAGATTTGAGTCATTGGTAAATACAAAATCAAAATCTATGATAGGATGGAAAGATAAAAGACCAATAAGACATTTTGAGTTACTTATAAAATTAAGAGAAAATTATTATGAAACAACATTACCTTATATAAAATGTATTAAAGATAATATTAATGGAGAAAATATTGAAAAACTTTTAAAACAATTTGATAATGATATAATAAACCCCAATATGAAAAAATTATTAAAAAAATATCTTTTAGAAAGACGAAAAAGAATGTTAGAAATTTATAATTTAGGAGATGAATAGGAAAATGAATAAAGATTTAGTGTATTTGGTTTGGACTGATGTTAATACTGGAAAAAAATATAAAGTAGCAGAATTATATAAAGAAAATGAAAAGTACTATTTTAAATATATTTTAAAAAATGTAGAGGAAGCTAAAAAACATGGTTTTAGATTATTGATTGCATTTCCTAAAATAGATGAAACATATGAGAATACAAAATTATTTGCAAGTTTTGGAGCAAGACTTCCAGATAAAAGAAGACCAGAAATTAAAGAAATTTTAGAAACTTATGGAATGACTGAATATGATGAATTTGAACTATTGAAAAGAAGTGGAGCAAAATTACCTATAGATAATTATGAATTTGTAAAATAAAAAATAATTATATAAAAGGGAACGATGGGATTGGTTGCCCAATCCAGCATACTATAAGTTAGTGCTACACCGTTCATTTTTGTGATTTGTAACTATATTATACAACTTTTTAGGCATTTGTCAATAAACGTTTGGAATTTATATGTAAAACTATATTAAAAGTTAAAATATGAGTAGTAATTTGACAAGAAAGAAAATCATGATATAATATTATGTATAACAGAGGGAAATCCCTCTTGCATATAGGTAAAGCATGTAGGACGATTAGATTGGAGTAAATCATGTCTAAGAAGTATACAAAAAAGAACGAAAATATACTAAGTATGGATTGGGCTAGAACCATAAGTGATTGTGAAGTAGGTGAATATATCACAAAAAGACTTTTGCTAAAAGGTGTTCGGAATGTTTATATCTATTCAACACTTGCAGATGTAATAGTATTACCATCAAGCAGTGAAGTAATTACTGCTACTTTGCTAGGTATTCGAAGTGATACTCAATACTTTGATATGTTTATGTTGGATACGGATACAATGTGTATCTTTGCAACATGTGATGCTCAAGGTATTGCAAGCTCTAATCTGTTTGTTGCACTTCCGAGAGATTCTGCATATAATATTCATATTGTAACAAATCAAGGAGGAGCAAAAATAGAAAAGGGTGTTCTAATATGGAAGAAAAAACTTGAAATTGGAAAGGGCATAGTTCCAAAATAAAGTAAGCTCAAAGTTCTTTTGATGCTATCTACTGCTTTAATGAGCTGTATTTATATAAGTACAGCTCATTTTATTTTAATAAAATCAATTGTTTTGCAAGGACTAAAGACTTATAAACTATGAGTAGGCAAAAATAAAAAAGTGTAAAAGAATATAAAAAGTAAAAAAGGGGCTGTAAAAGTGCAAGAGAAAAAAGAATTAAAAATTAAATTTAAAACAGCAGTTATTTTAATTGTAATATTATTAATAGTTGTAATAGCAATATTTACTATAATAATTAATAGAGAAGGATTTAAGGGAACCAGTAGTAGTGGACTAATTGATAGTAAATCAGGCAATCACGTAGTAGATACTGATTTTTCAATGAAGTTTTTAAAATTAGAGAATAATAAACAAAATATGATATATAGTCCTTTGTCAATAAAATACGCATTAGGAATGCTAAATGAAGGTGCGAATGGAAATACTAAAACTCAAATAGAAAATGTAATAGGAGATCTAAATTTAACAAAGTATAATAATATTGATAAAGTATTATCTTTGGCAAATGCAGTATATATTAGAGATACATATTCTAAATATGTAAAAGAAGATTATACAAAAATATTAGCTGAAAAATATAATGCTGAAATGAATTATGATTCTTTTAGTAATGCTAATAATATAAACAATTGGATTGAGAATAAAACTTTAGGGATAATAAAAAATATGTTACAAGATGGAATGGTGCAAAATCCAGACACTAAAATGTTATTGATAAATGCATTAGCCATAGATATGGAATGGAAAAATCCTTTTAAATCAGATAGTACAGGAGGAGAAGATTTCTATCTTGAAGATGGTTCTAATATGACTGCAACAACAATGCATATGAAAACAACTAGTGATAGTGTATCTTATTATAAAAATAAAGATATTACGGCATTAACAATGGATTTAGAACAATATGATGATACACAGCTAGAGTTTGTTGCAATAATGTCCGAAGAAAATTTATCAGATTATATAGAGACATTTACTATAGAAGATTTTGATAATATTATAGAAAAGTCAACATTAGCTTCTAAAACCAAAAATGGTGTGCGTATATCAATACCGAAATTTTCGTTCGATTATGATTTAAAACTAAAAAATGATTTGATAGAATTAGGAATTACTGATGCTTTTGATGAAAATTTAGCAAATTTTTCTAATATGGCAGATACTGAACTTTATGTTAGTGATGTACTTCATAAAGCTAATATTGATTTTACAGAAAGAGGAATTAAGGCTGCAGCAGTTACCGTGGCTAAAATTGAGGTGACATCAATGTTAGCGGAAGAAGATAAGCCAATAGAGATAAAAATAGATAAGCCATTCTTATATGTTATTAGAGATAAAAATACAGGTGAAATATGGTTTGTTGGAACAGTTTATGAACCAAATTCTTGGGAAGAAGATAAGGCAGATTATTAATATAGATAATAAAGTGTAAAGGGGCTAATTAATGCTCCTTTTACTTATCTATTTTTTATATTTATTTTTAGATTTATCTTTTAGTTTGGAGAAATATAATCTATTAAGCTATTATACATTGCAGTTATTTTGTTGTTTTTTAACTTGACTTTTTTAAAGTTATGATATAGAATAACAACTGGTAAAAATATAAAATAAAAATTTAAAGGAGGAATATAAAATGGATTTAAAAGGAACAAAAACAGAGAAAAATTTAATGGAAGCATTTGCTGGAGAATCACAAGCAAGAAATAAATATACATATTTTGCAAGTAAAGCAAAAAAAGAAGGATATGAGCAAATAGCAGC
>CALXCH010000099.1 GCA_944386735.1 uncultured Clostridia bacterium | reverse complement strand
ATTTATAGTCCCCCTTAATAAGTAGGGTAAATTTCATCACATATATATAAAATAATATCATGTTCTACAAACTTTTTTAATGCGTAAGAAGAAATATTTGTCCTTAGTGATTCTATGCAAATACTGTTTATGTCTTCTAAAGGTATTGTAAATTCATCATCTTTAGCTTCTATCATTAGTTACTCATTTTTAATTCTATGTGTACATCATTTTGTACATAAACATTTCTGAAAGCCATAATATTCGCTCAAAACATTTATCTATATTCTAAGTTTAGACTATAGATGAGTTTTAAGATAAATATTTAAGCTTCCCTCCTTTCCTTTTATTTTTTTATGTTAAAAGGCATTCTCTTTTCTGGCAACTTAACTTCATGAATTTGCCCTAAAACATCAACTTCATATTTTTTTATTATCTTTAATGTTTTAATTCCTAAACCTGTTCGAACATATCTACCATCATGAGTTTGCATTGTTATAGATCCAGTTGATATATCCGCTTTTACGTAATAAGCCATTAAATCATCTACTTCTATAGAATCTCCTGTTTTATTCGCTGGGTTTAATTTAATTTTATTTTTTCCTTTAATATAAACTAAATCTTTTGGGTATAATGAAAATATAAAATCTTCATCTTTCATCAATTTCCATTCTTCATAAGTTTTACTTGCTACACATGCCTTATTAGGTAGCTTATCTTTTACTGTATCACTAACATATATTGGTACAAAATAATATCCTTCTCCTTCTACATAGAACACATCTATTCTTACACTATCTCCATTTCCAGCAAAAGCTTTTCCATGTTTTAATTCTACTCCTAATGTTGCATTAGCTTCTATTTGAACTTTTTTAACTAAAGGTCCTTTACTTCCATCTTTTCTTGGTTTATAAAAATCTTCCTTAAAAGCTTCTTTAGCATTTCCGTTGTGTTTTATCAATTGCTCCTTTAGAGCATTATAAAGCAATTTATCATCTTTTTTATTTTTTTCTGGATAACCTTCAATTTCGCCATTTTTTAGTTTTAAGTTTGTAAGTTCTGTTTTTGTTATAGTCTTTAATTTTCCATTTTCTCTTCTTAACCCTCTAATTGTCTCTAAGTGTGCCATTCCTGTTGCCTTTCTTCTAGGCTTCCTTGATACAAAAACTGGTCTTACATCATCATAATCTTCATAAGTATAAATTTTTTCTGCTTCTAAACATTCAATAATTCTTTCCTTCGTTTTGCAATTTACTCTTATATCCAAATCTTTCCTAAACTTTGGCCATGGCTCTGGGAAGTAAATTCCATTGGCTTTCTCATATTCTTTTGCATTCAAAATTTCTCCTGTTTCTAAATCTATATATTCACCTTTATTATTCATAAACTTGCCATCTTTATATTGGTAATATTTTGTTATTCTATTAATCATGTTTTGAGTTGTTATCGCTATAACAGTTGCATCTATCGCATGATGAGTATCTGCATCCCTTGTTTTTTCTATGCCCAATCTCTTTCTTATATGAGCCGTAACAGAACCATTGACGGACAAAACTTTTTCTTTAAAATTAAGGTTATCTGAAAATTCTAAATGATTTTTTACTAAATTATACATAAGTTTACACATATATTGAGTATCTTGTATGTTTCTATTTTTCCATCCATTAGCATCTTCTCTTGTAAAGCTTTCTCTTAAAAGTCTATCACGTTTTTTAGGATTTCTTATATAATTATTTACTCTTACTTCATATTCTTCTAAATCTCTTCCAGCTTCTTTTTCATACTGATATGGCACTCTATTTCCTTTTTGTCTATTTTCACTAGATAAAACCAGTACCTTATTTTTATATGTATCATCAAAACACATACTATAAGGAATAATATGGTCTACATCAACCGCTTCTGTAAATAAGTTTTCAATAGGTATTTTTTTACCAGAATAAATGCAAATTTCATTCTGTTCTTCCCATAATTTATATTTTACAATATCTTGTCCTGTAGGATTTGTTTTCCCTAATTCAATTATTTTTTGTTTTATTCTTTCATTATTTTTCATATTATCTTCTTGGGATTTTTTTATCTTATTTCTATCGAAAAAATTCTTTCCCATATCTCTTGCAAGCTCTATAACAACTACATCTGGTTTTCCATATTTAGGATTATATTTTAATGTAATTGCATTTAAAACTTTTATAGCTTGAGAAATACCTCTTCTTACAACAGGATTAGAAATATCTTGTTCTAAATCCCTTAAACGTAATTTTCTTTTCTTTTCTGTATTTACACTTCCTCTAAAGTCTTCATATACTTCATCAACCGCTTTATCATAAGTAAGTCCTTTCTCCAAATATGGAATAATTCTTTCCATTGCCTTAATAGATAAATTTCCAACCTTTGTAAAAGATAATTTAAGTAATTCATTTATCGCTTCTTCTGTTAAATGCTCTGTATTCCCTTTTAAATATTCAATTCTTTTATTATCATTTTTATAAACAGTTAAAGCATATCCGATATTATTTAATTCTTCCTTTGTTAATTTATCTATATAATTTTTTTCAATTCTATTTAAAGCTGTTTTTATTTTATGATAACTTTCAAACTCTTTTAATTTTTTACCTTTTTCAACTTCTTTATTACTATCAGGAGATAATACTAATGTATTTTTATAAGTAATCATATTAAATCTTTCATTTGGTCCTAATTTTAATGCTTTTCTTATAGTATCGTATGAAATACTTGTCTTTTCTTGTGCTAATTCTTTTATTTTTTGTCTTTCTTCAACTGTTAACTCTCTTTTACTTCTTTTTCTTAATCCATTATCATCAACTTCCGTTTTTTCTATTTTAATATGGTTTAAATCTTGTAATAACTTAAAATATTCAAATGTGTATGTAGCTTTTGGTGCTCTTTTTTCATTCTTTTCAAAAGTACAGTGGCCTAACATCTTTTCTATTTGATTTCCTGCATATGGACTTGGTTCTCCTGGTCCTTCATCAAAATTTCTTTGTGAAGAAAAAATATTAATATATTTTTCAATAAATTCATCTGTTATTAAAGGATTAAATTGTTTTTGTTTATCTAATATCATTTTAATTTCTTCTAATAGTAATTTTCTAAGTGCTGTACTTTTATAATCATCGGTTGTATTTCTTACTTTTAATATTTTATCCCCCTTAGAATCTAAAATAAAATCTCCGTTCTTATCTTTTAATTTAAACTTGTCATCTTTTAAGTACATTTCTCCTATTGTACGATATCCTTTTTCTTCCATGAGTTCTTCATTTTTTTTAGTTGCTGTAAGTAATTTTCCTGATTCTTTGTTTTCTACTTCTTCTGATTTGCTATTTGACTTATACCCTCTTCTTTTCACAAAGTTTAACAAAACCCTAGCTAAATCTTTATTAGTTATTTTTTCATCTAGAGCCATTACTCGTAACTCATAGATATTAAATTGAAATTTATAATTTTTAAACATTTCTTCAAATTCTTTTTTTGATATAATATTATAATTTTCTAATAATCTTTTTGTTCTTTCTATTCTATGTTTTTTACGTCTTCCTCTTCTCCTTAATTCTCTAGCATCCCTTCTGTCCTTTGCTAATGGTGAACCATCCTTAGGCTTTTCAGCTGCATCAAATATTCTAGAACCTAAATCAATAATTCTTTCGGGTTTTCCATTTTCTTTATCTTCTATTACAGCCCAACCTGTTGATGTTATTCCAATATCTAATCCTATTCTATACCCCATATCATTTCTCCTTCCTTATATGAAGATAGCTGCCTATACAGGCAGCTAGAGCTCTACGACTCATAGATTTCACAATAAAATCCAGGTCTTATTGTAATAACCTATTCTATTTTGATATGATATAATTTTGTACTTCCCTAGTACATTTTTATTGTAGCTAATTTTTTCCAATTTGTCAACATTTTTCGTGTTTTTTCTTAGTAAAGCTAAACCCTTTTATTTATCTTTGTTACATTATTCTTCTTTAGAAAATTTTTATTAGCAATTGTTTATTCTTAAGTATTTTATGTAATATTCACAGTTTGCTTTCATATTTAAACAAAAAACCTGTATATAGGAATTAATCCCATATACAGGTAATTTATTATTCGATTGGAATATATTTCTTTTCTGGAAGTTCTTTTTTATCTTCTTTCTTAGGTACTTCAAGTGTTAAAGTTCCATTGTGGAATTTAGCTTTAATATCTTCTTCTTTTATATTGTCTCCAACATAGAAGCTTCTTGAACATTCTCCAGTATATCTTTCTTTACGTACATATTTTCCTTTTTCTTTTTTTTCTTCTTTTTTTTTTTCTTTTGCAAATAATATTTTATTTTCATCTTGTATTTCTTCTT
>CALXCH010000098.1 GCA_944386735.1 uncultured Clostridia bacterium | reverse complement strand
GGTGTTTATTATATCAAAATCTAATATTTTAATCAAGCAATTTAGTTTTACAGATTTAAAATATGGTCGCTTATATCACACCACCTAAAGGTAGTGTGTTTTACGCTCCCCTCTTATAAAATTAATTTTCCATAGCTTTTTTAAATCTTTTTATTATTCTGTCTTTTCCTAGAATCTTCATTATCTCATACATATCTGGTGTATTTGTTCTTGATGTTAATGCAACCCTTAATACTGTACTTACATCTCCAACGTGTGCTGTGTATTTACCAGGATTAGCTTTAAATTCTTTAACTTCTTTTGCATAACCTAGCTCTCCTGATAATTCTTTTATTTTATCAAACCAAGTTTGTTTATCATCTTCATCACTATAATATCTTTCAGTATAAAGTGTTAATATTTTATCTATTTCTTCTTTATTATTTATTATTTGATATGGATAATCATGTTCTTTACTATAAAATGGCTCATCATACATGTATTCAATATTTTCTTTTACATCTGACCATTTTGCAATGTCTTTTCTTGGTTTTTTATTACCTCTTTCTATACCAAATACTTTTAATGAATATTCTTTATCTTCTAATAATTTTTCTAATTCTTCATCATGTCTTTTTGCCCATTTAAAAGCTTCTTCATATACTTTTTCAGCTGTAAATTTAGATATCACTGTTTTTCCAACATCTAATAATTTTACCATATCAAAAAGTGCACCACTTACACTCATTTTATTTAATTGTAATTGAAATTCATCTATTGATTTATCTGGATTTGCTCTCCTCCAGTTTTCAAATGTAGAATTTGCTATATTTAATAGATATTCTTTAACTGCTTCTTCTGGTATTCCTTCTTCTTCATAATAGCTTACTGCTGCTTCTGGGTCTTTTCTTTTACTTAACTTTCTCTTATTTCCATTATCATTTTTCATTATTGGTGCGATGTGTGCATATTTTGGTGGTTTAAATCCTAATTCATGGAATAATTGTAAATGTAATGGTACTGAAGATAACCATTCATCTCCACGTATTACATGTGTTGTTCCCATTAAATGGTCATCTACTGCGTGTGCAAAGTGATATGTAGGTAATCCATCTGCTTTTATTATTACCACATCTTGATCATTTTCTGGGAATTCTACATTTCCCTTTATTACATCTTTATGTTTTATTTTTCTATCTTCTCTACCTGGTGATTTAAATCTTATTATATATTTTTCTCCATTTTTAATTTTCTCTATCATTTCTTCAACTGTCAAATTTCTACATTTTGCCCATACACCATAATATCCTGGTCTTATTTTAGCTGCTTCTTGTTTTTGTCTTATTTCTTCTACTTCTTCTGGAGTACAAAAACATGGATACGCTTTTCCTTGTTCTATTAAATATTTTGCATAAGCTTGATATATTTCTTTTCTTTTTGATTGTTTGTATGGTCCATAATTTCCTTTTTCATCTGTTTCAGATATCATCCCCTCATCAGGTTCTAATCCAAAATCTTTTAATGAATTTACTATATCTGTAATTCCATTTTCTACTTCTCTTTTTTGGTCTGTATCTTCTATTCTTAAGAAAAAGACTCCATCTGTTTGGTTTGCTAATTTTTTAGCTATTAAACTTTGGTATAACCCTCCAATATGTACAAATCCTGTTGGACTTGGCGCAAATCTTGTAACTATTGCTCCTTCTTTTAAATTTCTTCTTGGATATTTTTCTTCATAATAAGATATATCCTTTGCGTCTGGAAATATTAAATCTGCTAAATCTTTATAATCCATTTTATTCTCTCCTCATCTCTTAATTTTAACAATTGCAATTATAACATACATCTAACAAAAAATCAAAAAGATTGAGACAATTTAGTTGGATTTCACTTTTTTCGTCTCATTAATTATAAAGACTCGCCAATTATAGCGAGTCTTTACTTGTTACTTGGATGAACCACTAGAACTTGATTTTTTGACTTATCATTCCTAAACGGTCGATAATTTCCAAGTGCAGCTCCCTGCACACCAGTTTGTGTGTTTACAAAATAATGATCTCCACTTTCTGTATCTTTCACATTATACTGGCCATTTCCATTCATCCGTCCATCCCGAGACTTTACACGTTTTCCGTACTTTCCTTCATACCTGTCGTACTCATACTTACTCATGATGCCTCCTTAAACTAAACTTTTTAATACTTGTATATTTTATAGGTTATGTCAACTTTTTGTAATTATATAATTTGAACGACAAATGAGACAGTTTAGAGCTGTCCCATTTATCTTATTATACCTCCATTATAATAGGTATAATCATCGGATTTCTTTTTGTTTTAGCAAATACGTAATCTCTTAAGTTTTCTCTTACTGTTGATTTTATTGTTGACCAATCACGTACTCCATTTTCTTCACATTTTTTTATTTCTTTTCTTACAACAGATTTTACTTCATCCATTAAGTTTTCAGATTCTCTTACATAAACAAATCCTCTTGAGATTACATCTGGTCCTGCTAATACTTCTCCTGTTGAAGAATCCATTGTTAATACGATTATTATCAAACCATCTTGTGATAAATGTTGTCTATCTCTAAGTACTATATTTCCAACATCTCCAACACCTAATCCGTCAACTAAAACTCTTCCATTTGGAACTGTTCCTGTAAATTCTGCTCCATCTTCTCCGATTTCTAATACTCTACCATTTTGCATCATTAAAACATTTTCTTTTGCTATTCCCATACTTTGAGCGGTTTCACTATGGGCTATCAATTGTCTATATTCACCATGCACTGGTATAAAGTATTTTGGTTTTGTTAAAGCTATAATTAGTTTTTGTTCTTCTTGACATGCGTGCCCAGATACATGTACATCTTCTAATGAACTATATACAACTTCTGCTCCTATTTGCATTAATTCATCTATTACTCTTGATACATATTTTTCATTTCCTGGTATTGGATTTGCAGATATGATAATTAAGTCATTTGGAGTTATTTTTACTTTTCTATGTTCTCCGTTTGCCATTCTAGTTAATGCTGACATAGTTTCTCCTTGACTTCCTGTTGTAATTATTACTAATTGCTCATCTGGATAATTTTTAATCATATCAATATCTATAAATAGATTTTCTGGACATTCAATGTAACCTAGTTCTCTTGCTGTTGTAATCATATTTATCATGCTTCTACCACATACAGCAATTTTCCTACCATATTTTATTGCACAATTTACTATTTGTTGAACTCTATGAACATTTGATGCAAATGTTGCAACTACAATTCTTTTTGTACAATGTATAAATAGTTTGTCAAATACTTCTCCTACTGATCTTTCTGACATTGTGAATCCTTTTCTTTCGCTGTTAGTACTATCTGACATTAATGCTAAAATACCTTGATCTCCTAATTCTGCAATTCTACCTAAGTCCATTATTTTACCATCTATTGGTGTAAAATCAACTTTAAAGTCACCTGTGTGTAAAACTGTTCCTGCTGGTGTTGTAATTGCGAGCATAACTGAATCAGGAATACTGTGTGAACTTCTAACAAATTCTACTTTAAAATATTTTCCTAAATTTATTGTTTGTCCCTGATTTACTTCTATCAATTTTGTAGAACCTACTAATTTATGTTCCTCTAATTTATTTCTAATTAAACCTGCTGTTAATTTAGTTGCATAAATTGGTATATTTATCTTCTTCAATAAATAAGGAACTGAACCTATATGGTCTTCATGACCATGTGTTATTACTAACCCTTTTATTTTATCTACATTTTGTTCTAGATATGTTATATCTGGTATTACTAAATCCACTCCTAACATATCATCTTCTGGGAATGATAATCCACAATCTACTACAATCATCTCATTTTCATATTCAAAAACTGTAATATTTTTGCCTATCTCATGTAATCCTCCAAGTGGAATTATTTTTAGTTTTGCAGCTTTAAATATTTCTTTTTGAATATTTCTTTTTCCGACTCTTGCAGTCCTTTTAGTTGTATTTTTTTCTCCCTCTTTTCTATTTGCCCTTTTAGTATTTGTTCTTTTTACTTGTGAGTTTGTTCTTCTATTTCTCACTTTTTTCTCATTGTTATTCTCTAATTTTTCTTCTGACATAAATTCTCCTTTCTTATAATAAATATTTTTAATCTTATTAATCATTTAATAAACTAGATAAAATCTAGTACCTAAATTTTATGTACGCAAAAATTAAGTTTATAGAAAATAGTATTACTATTTTATAAACTATTTTTTCGTATTTAATTTTCCGCTCTTTATATTATTATTTACCTAAACTTATTTTTTAATACATATTTTTAGGTTTTAAATTTTAATAAAATCTCATATTTTAGCTATCAACTGCTAACAACTGTTTTTTATTATACTATATTTTGGTAAAAAAGTCAAATTTAGCTTTTTATAAATTGAACA
>CALXCH010000097.1 GCA_944386735.1 uncultured Clostridia bacterium | reverse complement strand
CCAGATACTGAACAATTTATTTTTATTGGATAATTTCTATTATTTTTAAATTTAAAATCAATAGAACCATAAACAACAGTTGCATCTCTACTTGCCTTAACATATGATGGAACGAATTGATGATTACTTCTTTCAACTATATCTAAGTTTGCATATACAACGGCATTATATAATGTTGAAGTAATTTGACAAATACCACCACCTAAGCCATCTACAACTTCACCACTTACATAAATAGGAGCTTCTTTATATCCTGCTGCAATAGTTCTTTCTCCTACTACTTTATTGTAAGAGAATGTTTCTCCTGGCATTAAAACAGTTCCATTAATTTTATTAGCAGCTAATTGTAAGTTAGTTGTTCTATCTCTATCACCAACAGAGTAGTTTGTAGAAAATTCTGATAATAAATCAGGGAAAGCCTCTGTTCCAATCATATTAGTAGTTACATTAGGATATAATGTTTTTAAAGGAATTGTATATTCTTCTGCAGTTTGATCTCCTATAATATTTTTTGCTTCATCTATTGATACATCAAAATCTAATCCATTTTCAGAAGGATATACAGCAAATGGATCTTGTGTATAATAAGCATCTTTTGGTTCTTTGTATATTTCTGAATGAATTTTATCAATATCAATTGCAGCAGGTGTTTGTGATTTTACTGCTATTTCTATAGGTTCATTGATTTTAGAAAAATCTGAAATTGCAGATTTTATAGCTTGAATTGTGCCATCCACATCAACTACATTTCCTTCTTTTCCATTAGTAATTATTAAATTGTTACCGTCTATGTAATAGCTACTTTCAACAACTTTATCTGGTAGTTGTGTTGAAATATCATTTAAGTTTTGTGTTAATTGTTCTTCATCTAAATTTAAAGTTGGCTCTATATTTACTTTTCCAAACATTGTAGATAAAACATAAAAATTATTTTGGAAAAGATTTCCTTGTCTTCCAATGTTATATGCATTATTTACAGCATTTTTTACATCAAAATTAACACCTATTTGTGAAAGAGATATAGTTGTTTGGTAGTCTCCATGTTGTAATGTAATTTCTTCTGGCAAAGAACTTGTAATGTAGTTTTCTATTTTATCTTTGGCATCAGATTTGCTCATATTTGAAACATCTATATCTTTTATATGTACACCTGAAATTATATTTTGATTTAATGCATTATAACCAGTAAAAATAAGAAAAGCAAT
Organism: uncultured Clostridia bacterium; assembly: GCA_944386735.1. Taxonomy (GTDB): domain Bacteria; phylum Bacillota; class Clostridia; order TANB77; family CAG-508; genus CAG-269. Next base: position 3,308 of record CALXCH010000097.1, on the reverse strand, counting down.
AACAATTATTGTTATAAGAATAAAAATCAAAATACCTAAAATAGATAAAGGATTTCTTTTCGTTTTTTCTACAGGAGTAAATTCTTGAATAGGATTTTCTTTATCATTAGATTGCTCAACATCCTCTTTTATAGGTGTAACTTCTTGAACAGTTTCATCTTTTTCTTTTTCAATTTTTTTAGAATTTTCTTCCTTTTTTAAATTTTTTTCTAATTCTTTATTATTTTCCTTTATTTCTTTTTCAATTTGTTTTGTGCTCATTTGCATCTCCTTTTTGCAAAATATCCATTTTATTATACCATATTTTTTTGTCAAAAAAAATATATTTATATAAAAAAATGTCAAAATAAAATTTTAAAATTTGTTTATACTATAATTATAAAACATTAATTAATGTTTTATGAATCCAAAATAGAAATTTTCAAAATTAGAAAATTTACAAGGAGGATATTATGAGTAAGTTAATTTCTAATAATTTAAGAGAAGAAATAGCAAAAGAATTAGGAGTGTATGACAAAGTAGCACAAGATGGTGGTAGTTGGGCAAACGTATCATCAAGAGATTGTGGTAACATTGTAAAAAAAGCAATAGAAATAGCAAATAGAAGTGTAGAAAACAAATAGCAAGGAAAAAAGCTTGGGGCAAAAGGCTCCAAGTTTTAAATTTTCTAATAATTTAGTTGCAAAAAAAAGTAAAAAGACATATAATTTAGCAAAGAAAAATTAAGGAGAAAGTTATGAAAGATTTAAGTATAAAAAATATATTGGAAGTAACAAATGGAGAACTTATTGTAGGTAAAGAAGATTATGTTTGTAAATCTTATTCCAAAGATACAAGAACAATAAAAGAAGGAGATTGCTATATAGGAATAAAAGGAGAAACTTTTGACGGAAGTAAGTTCTGGGAACAAGCATTAGAAAATGGAGCTTCCACAGTTATTGTACAAAATGTGGATATTACTTCCGAAAATAAAGGAAAATGGGCAGATAAAAATATAATAAAAGTAAAAGATACATTAGAAGCTTTATATTCAATTGCAAGATATAAAAGGAGTTTATATGATATACCAGTAGTTGCAGTAACAGGAAGTGTAGGAAAAACAAGTACAAAGGATATAGTTGCAAATGTGGTTGCTAAAAAATATAAAACTTTAAAAACTGAAGGGAATAACAATAATAATATAGGATTGCCATTTACAATACTTAGAATGCAAGATGAAGAAGCGGCAGTGTTGGAAATGGGAATGAACCATTTTGGAGAAATAAGTTTGCTCGTTTCAATTGCTAATCCTAATATTTGTATAATTACTAATATTGGAACATCACATATAGGAAATTTAGGTTCAAGAGAAAACATTTTAAAAGCAAAATTAGAAATATTAGAAGGAAGCGAAAAAAGAGCAGTAATACTAAATAATGATAATGATTTATTACATAAATGGTATGAGGAAAATAAAGAAAATTACAATATAAAAACATATGCAATAAATGAAAAAAGTGATGTAATGGCAAAAGATATAGTATTAGAAGAACAAAAAAGCGAATTTACGTGTAATATTAATGGAAAAGAAGAAAGAATAACAGTTCCAATAGGTGGAGAACATTTCGTATTAAATAGCTTATGTGCAATTACAGTTGGAGAAGTTTTAGGAATAGAAGCGGATAAAATAAAATCTGGAATAGAGAATTTTGAACTTACTAAAAAAAGAATGGATATAATAGAACTTAAAAATGGCGTAAAAATTATTAATGATGCATATAATGCAAGTTTAGAGTCAATGAAAGCTTCTTTAAAAGTATTATCAGAATTTAAAGAAAATAGAAAAATTGCAGTTTTAGGAGATATGTTTGAGTTAGGAGATTTTGCAAAAGAACTACATGAAAAAGTAGGAGAGGAAGTGGCTAAAAATAAAATAGATATATTAATTGCATGTGGAGAAAATTCAAAATATATGGCTGAAGAAGCCAAAAAAGGTATGAAAGAAGAAAATGTTTATTATTTAGAAAATAAAGAAGATATAGAAAGTTTACTACAAAAAATAGTAAAATCAGGAGATGTCATTTTATTTAAAGCATCAAATGGGATGCAATATTATAAAATAGCCGAAAGGATGGTGGAATTATGGCAAAGAAAAAACTAGGAGTCGTATTTGGAGGAATGTCAACAGAAAATGAGGTTTCTGTTGTATCTGCAGAGTCAATACTAAATAATTTGGATAGGGAAAAATATGAGGTGTTTCCAATATACATAGATAAGCAAGGAAATTGGTGGAAGTACATAGAAAATGGGCAAAAAAGAGAATTTGGAGCAAGGGTAGAAAATAAGGAAAAAATAGAAAATCTAATAGAGTACTTAAAAAATTTAGATGTAATATTCCCCGTATTACATGGACTATATGGAGAAGACGGAACTATTCAAGGACTATTTGAATTACTAAAAATACCTTATGTAGGTTGTAGGGTTTTAGCATCTAGTGTGGGAATGGATAAAGTTTATACAAAGATAGTATTTGAAAAAGCTGGATTAAATCAAACACCTTATGAATATGTTAGAAAATATAAAAATAATTATATTTATGTAGATAAAAATTTTAATGAAAATATTATGACACTAAAAGAAGTAGTAGAAAAGATAACAAAAAATTTAAAATTTCCTATGTTTGTAAAACCATCTAATTCAGGTTCAAGCGTAGGTGTTAGAAAAGCAGATACTTTAGAAGAACTTATAGAAAACATAGAATATGCAGCATCTTTTGATAAAAAAGTATTAATAGAACAGGGAATAGATGGTAAAGAAGTGGAATGTGCAGTACTTGGAAATGAAGAAGTCATTGCATCTTGCGTGGGCGAAATAAAATCAGCAGATGAATTTTATAGTTATGATGCTAAATATAAAAATGAAGAATCTAGAACAGAAATACCAGCAGATATTCCAGAAGAATTGTCAAATGAAATTAGAAAACAAGCAATAAAAGCATTTAAATCAATAGATGGGAAAGGATTATCTAGAGTAGATTTCTTTATAGAAAATAGTACAAATAAAATCTATATAAATGAAATAAATACATTGCCAGGATTTACTAGTATTAGTATGTATCCTAAAATGTTTGAAGCAAGTGGAGTGCCATATAAGGAGTTGCTAACAAAATTAATAGAATTAGCAGAAGAGGGAGTTTAAAACTTCCTTTTTTCCTTATTTTGTGATAATATTAATTTGATTTATAATATTATGTTTTAAGCATCCTGTAATAAATGAAAATGAACTTTGACAACAAAATACCCCCTAATATATAATTTCAATATAGACAA
>CALXCH010000096.1 GCA_944386735.1 uncultured Clostridia bacterium | reverse complement strand
AGAAATTTTAGTATAATTGCACATATAGACCATGGAAAATCTACTTTAGCAGATAGATTAATAGAAATGACAGGTTCTCTTTCTAAAAGAGAGATGGAAGACCAAGTATTAGACAATATGGAAATAGAAAGAGAAAGAGGAATTACAATAAAATCACAAGCAGTAAGAATGGTGTATAAAGCAAAAGATGGACAAGAATATATATTAAATCTAATTGATACACCTGGACATGTTGACTTCAATTACGAAGTATCAAGAAGCTTAGCAGCATGTGATGGAGCTATTTTAGTAGTAGACAGTAGCCAAGGAGTTGAAGCACAAACACTTGCAAATGTGTATTTAGCAATAGACAATAACTTGGAGATATTACCAGTATTAAATAAAATAGACTTGCCAAATGCAAGAGTAGATGAAGTAAAACAAGAAATTGAAGATATAATAGGAATTCCTGCAGAAGATGCACCTTGTATTTCAGCAAAAACAGGGCTAAATGTAGACCAAGTCCTAGAAAGAATTGTAACAGATTTGCCAGCACCTAAAGGAGACGAGAATGCAAAAACAAAATGCTTAATATTTGATTCATATTATGATAGTTATAAAGGAGCAGTAGCATCAGTTAGAGTATTTGATGGAAAAGTAAAAGTAGGAGACGAAATAAAACTAATGGCAACAAATAAAGAATTTGTTGTAACGGAAGTTGGCTACTTTATACCAGGTTCACATATGCCAGTTAAAGAAATAAAAGCAGGAGAGGTAGGATATATTGCAGCAAGTATAAAGAATATAGCAGACATTCATGTTGGAGATACAATAACTTTAAAAAACAATCCGGCAGATGAACCATTAAAAGGTTATAAAAAAGTAACACCAATGGTATATTGTGGAATTTATCCAATAGATGGAAGCCAATATGAGGAATTAAAAGAAGCGTTAGAAAAATTAAAACTAAATGATGCTTCATTAGAATATGAACCAGAAACATCAGCAGCATTAGGCTCAGGATTTAGATGTGGATTTTTGGGATTATTGCATTTAGAGATTATAGAAGAAAGATTAGACAGAGAATTCGATTTGGGATTGATTACAACAGCACCATCTGTTATTTATAAAGTTTATAAAACAGATGGACAAGTTATTGAATTGTATAATCCAGAAGAATTGCCACCAACTCAAGAAATTTCTTATATAGAAGAACCATTCGTTACAGCAAACATTTTAACTCCAAAGGATTATATAGGAAATATAATGGAACTTTGTCAAAGAAGGAGAGGTATTTATATAGATATGAAGTATCTAGATGAAAATAGGGTTACATTAATATATGAAATGCCTTTAAATGAAATAATATATGATTTCTTTGATAATCTAAAGTCAAAAACAAAAGGATATGCTTCACTTGATTATGAATTTAAAGAATATAAAAAAGCAAATTTAGTAAAACTAGATATTTATATAAATGGAGAAATAGTTGATGCTTTAAGCTTTATAGTTCATAAAGATAGCGCTTATAATAGAGGAAGAAAAATGGTTCAAAAATTAAAAGAGGTAATTCCAAGAAAATTATTTAAGATTCCTATTCAAGCAGCTATTGGTGGCCAGATAATTGCAAGAGAAACTATTTCGGCTTTAAGAAAAGATGTTTTAGCTAAATGTTATGGTGGAGATATAACTAGAAAGAAGAAATTATTAGAGAAGCAAAAAAGAGGAAAGAAGAAAATGCGTGAGATTGGAAATGTAGAAATTCCACAAGAGGCATTTTTATCAGTATTAAAATTAGATGATGATGATTAGGAGATATTTAAATGGAAAATTATAGTGATCAAGTAGAAGGAAGAAATTCTGTTATAGAATTACTAGAAAGCGGTAAAGATATAAATAAAATATTTATAGAAAAAGGTGAAAAGCATGGCTCTATTCATAAGATAATAGCTATGGCAAAGACAAGAAAAATTATAATAGTAGAAAAAGATAAAAAACAAATGGAAGAAATGGCACAAAATAAAAATTATCAAGGAGTAATTGCAATTGTTCCACCTTTTGAATATTGTGAGATAGAAGATATTTTAGATAGAGCAAGAAAAAGAGGTGAAGATCCATTTGTATTAATATTAGATGGAATAGAAGATCCTCATAATTTAGGATCAATAATTAGGACAGCAGAAACGGCAGGAGTACACGGAGTAATTATTCCAAAAAGAAGGGCAGCTGTAGTAAATAGCACTGTTGCCAAAGTTTCTTGCGGAGCGATAGAGCATATGTTAGTAGCAAGAGTTACTAATATTACAGATGCAATAGACAAACTAAAAAAAGAAGGACTTTGGATATGTGGTACAGATATTAATACAGATAAATATTATTATGAACAAGATTTAACAGGACCAATAGGAATTGTAATTGGAAATGAAGGAAGCGGAATGAGCAATAAAGTTACAAAAAATTGTGATTTCTTAGTTAAAATTCCAATGATGGGAAAAGTAACATCACTAAATGCATCTGTATCAGCAGGAATTGTAATATATGAAGCATTAAAACAACGTATACAAAAGAAGTAGAAAGAAGGGAGAAGAGAAGATGATGACAAGAAAGAAAAGAAGAGTTATTTTAGTAGTAATAATATTACTAATTTTAGTGATTTTAGCTGCAACATTTGTAATACTATATTTAAATACAGATATGTTTAAATCTAATCAAACATTATTTGTAAAATATTTAGGAAAGAATGCTGATAATGTAAAGGCATTAGAGAGTATTTTAAATTCAACAGATTATGATGAACAATTAAAGGTTACTCCTTATAATGATAATATTGAAGCTAAAGTAAATTATACACAAGGTATTGGTACGACTGACCAAAATACTGATAATAGTATTAATCAATTAGAAGTAACAGCTGAAGGACAAACAGATAATACTAATAGCTATGATTATCGTGATGTAAAATTATTAAAAAATGATGAGCAGGTAGCACAAGCAGAATATTTACATTCATCAAATAATTATGGAATAAAATTTTCAGATTTATTTAGTGAATATATAGTATCAGAAAATACAAATTTGAAAGAGTTATTTAGAAAAATTGGATATACTGATGAACAATTACAAAATATTCCTGATACTGTAAATTTAAATGAAGATATAATAAATGAATTAAAGTTTAGCGATGAAGAGATTGCAAGTCTAGGAGAAAAGTATTTCGGAATAATTGAACAAAATGTTTCAGATACTAATTTTAGTAAACAAAGTAATCAAATAGTAACTATAAATAAACAAAACTATACTGCAAATGCATATGTATTAAATTTAACAAAAGAACAATTGAATAATATATATGTAAGTCTTTTACAAAATATAGAACAAGATGAAACAATTCTTGGTAAAGTTGATATTTTACAAAATAAGATAAATGAACTTTCTTTAGGCAATATCAATCTTAATTTAAGAGAAGATATAGAAAGCAAAATAGATAGAACAATCAAAAAAATAAATCAAAGTAACATTGGAAGTGATGCAACAAAGATTATAGTATATGAAAGTGATGGTGTAACGATAAGAACAAGAATAGAAACACCAGATTATCAAACTAATATAGATTGTTTACAAAATCAATTTGCAGAAGTATTAGTTACAAATGGAGAAAAAGAAATATATAAAGCTACATTAAATAATAGTTCTAATAATTTATCAATTACATTTCAAAATAATAATGATGAAAGTGTAATTACATTTGAAAGAACTGAAGAATTAAATAATCAAACTAGAAATCAAAAATATAACTTAGTATACCAAGTTGGTGATAAGGAAGTAGAGGTTAATATAAGTAGAACAACAGAAATTATACAAAGTATTGATAATGTACAAAGTTTCAATAGTGAAAATGCTGTAATGTTAAATAATCTAGAAGATGCACAATCACAAGAGATAATAAATACAGTAAAAACAGGATTAGATACAGAGTTAGAAACAATAAGACAAGAAATAGAATATGGGGATATAGAACAAATGTTAAAAGATATAGGGTTACTACGTGATTCAACTGTTTTAGGATCAAGTGGAATAACAGAGACAGAAAAAAGTAGATTTAATTCTACTTTTGAATTGCTACAAGGAGAAAATTTATCAACAGAAAATGTTACAAATTCTATCCAGACAATAAAAAATAATATTGGAAATATAGAAATTGTATCTAATAGTGAATTGAGATTAAGCATTGTAAGAAGTGGGGGCAATGAAGAAGTTGTTAATGCGTTGACTTCATTTTTAAATGAACATAGAAATAATCAATATAATATAAGTGTAGGATATGATGAAAATGGGCTTGTAAATCAACTAATTTTGACTATTGTAGAGAAATAAATTTTAAGAAATTTAGAGCTAAAAAATGGAGAAAAAGTTGCTAAAAAAAATTTTTTTAAAAAATATTAAAAAAAGTGTTGACAAAGCAAAAAAGTTAATGTATAATAAAAATCGTTCCGCACATGGGGAACATAAAAAGTACATTGAAAAATAAACAAAAATCCTTTAGAGAAAAACCTAAGCGGTATAATT
>CALXCH010000095.1 GCA_944386735.1 uncultured Clostridia bacterium | reverse complement strand
GAAATAAATAAAATAAATGGAATAGAAAGAATAAGATTAGGCTCATTAGAACCATTACTAATAACAGAAGAATTTGTAGAAAGATTAACAAAACTAGAAAAAATTTGTCATCATTTTCATTTATCATTACAAAGTGGATGTGATGAAACATTAAAGAGAATGAATAGAAGATATACAACAGAAGAATTTAAAAATATAGTAAAACTACTAAGGGACAATTATAAAGATATAAACTTAACAACAGATATAATAGTAGGATTCCCTGGGGAGACAGAAGAAGAATTTAATAAAACATATGAATTCTTAAAAGAAATAAAATTTTATAAAATGCATGTATTTAAATATTCACAAAGAAAAGGAACAAAAGCAGCGGTGATGCAAGGACAAATAGATGGAAATAAAAAAGAAGAAAGAAGTCAAAAATTAATAGAATTATCTAATAAAAATGAAAAAGAATATAATCAAAACTATGTAGGAAAAGAAGTAGAAGTGTTGTGGGAAGAAGAAAAAGACGGATATTATAAAGGGCATACCAAAAATTATATATTAGCATATTATAAAGTTAATAATAGTAATAGAGGACTTGAAAATAAAATAACAAAGGCTAAATGTGTAGGAGCAAAACAAGACCATATTTTAGTAGAAATTTAAAAATGTAATAATACTGTAATAATTGTGTAACAAATATTTAATATGAAAATATAAGAAAACATCTTGATAAAATGTAAAAAATATAGTATAAATAATTTAATGAAGATGGTAAAAGTGTATAAAATCACAAAGGAGGAAGAAAAATGGCAGATTTAGGTGAAGAAAATAAAGTATCAGGAGTATTTGGAGGAGTTGAATTTAATAACGACGAGCAAAATCAACAAAATCAAGATGTAAATGTAGGGGTAGATACCAATAAAGATATTGAAAATCTTGAAAATATTGAAGCTGGAACAATAAGAAATACAAACTTACCAGTAAAAACAGGATTTTGGAATAAATTCAAAGCATTTTGGTTACAAGATATTGATTGGAATAAAGAAATTAAACTAGAATTAACTCCATATCAACAAAAGGTGGAAGATGAAATAAATGATTTCTTACACCAAGAAATCACATGGGAAAAAGTACATGACTTTTTATTCCAAGAAATCTCATTTAGAAAAAAAGATTAATGTCGCATTAGGGACGTTTCCTTTGCGTACAAAATGTCGTGTTTGGGACATATCCTTAAATTTTAATTTAATAAATTATTTAAAAAGTATAGCAAAATATATATATTTGTGCTATACTTTTTGTGTTTATAGGGTTATATGGGGAATAATTTTTGAAAAAATACAAAGGTAATGGAAGGAGAGAGGATTATGCCCCGTATGGCAAGAAAAGTAAGTAGTACAAGAGTTTATCACATTATATTAAGAGGAAACGACAGACAAGATATATTCTTTGATGAACAAGATTATAAAAAGTTTATTAAAGAAATAAAAAATACCGAAGAAAAATATAAGTATGAATTATATGCATATTGTCTTATGACAAATCATGTACATCTAGTAATATATGATAAGAATGATATGCTTTCTAAAATAATTCAAAGTCTAGCTGTTACATATTCAGCATATTTTTCAAAAAAATATGAAAGGACAGGACATTTGTTTCAAAACAGATTTTTAAGTAAAGAAGTCGAAACAAGAGAATATTTAATGCAGGTTTGTAGATATATTCACCAAAATCCAGTTAAAGCTAAAATTTCTAAGATTGATAATTATAAATGGAGTAGCTTTAAGGAATATATTAATGGTGAAAAAATCATAAGTACAAAAATGTTGTTATCATTATTTCGGAAATACAAAACAAGAAGCAATAGAAAATTTTAAAGGGTTTCACAATTTTGTAGAAGAAGATATAAATGCAGATTATGAATATGAAATAAAAACTAAGTTAACAGATGAAGAATTAAAAGAAAAAATAAAAAAGGTCTTAAATATAGAAAATTTAAAAGTTATTAGTGAATATAATACGAAAATGAGAAATGAAGAAATAAAAAAATTAGAAATTATAAAAGGTATATCAAAAGTCCAAGTATCAAGAATATTAGGAATAAATAAAAGATTAGTAGAAAGAATAATGAAAAATTAAAGAAAGGAGGAGGGAGATGTGTCCTAAATAGCGACATTTTGTGTGCAAAGGAAACGTCCCCCAATGCGACATGGCAAAAAGTAAGACAGTATTTGTTTGCAGTGAATGTGGTTATGAATCTGGTAAATGGTTAGGAAAGTGCCCAGCATGTAATAGCTGGAATAGTTTTTATGAGCAAAAAGTTGTAGAAACTAAAAGCAAAGGACTTTTACAAGCTAATGGAAAAGTAGCAACTCCTCAAACTTTAAGTTCTTATGAAGCAAAAGAAACTATAAGAACTCATACAGGTTTTAATGAATTAGATAGAGTTTTAGGTGGAGGACTAGTTAAAGGTTCTTTAGTGTTATTAGGAGGAGAGCCTGGAATTGGTAAGTCTACACTTATTTTACAAATATGTGATAAGATTAAAGGTGAAGGAAAAGTTTTATATGTTTCTGGAGAAGAATCTGCAGAACAGATAAAATTAAGAGCAGATAGGTTAGGGATTAATAATGAAGATATTTTATTTTTAGGAGAAACTAACATAGAACTTGTAGATCAAGCAATAATTAATGTTAATCCTAAACTTGTTATAATAGATTCTATACAAACTATGTATTCAGAAGAAATTACAGCAGCAGCAGGAAGTGTTAGCCAAGTAAGAGAAATTACATCGCAAGTTATGAGAGTTTGTAAATCTAAAGGAATTACAACTATTATAATTGGACATGTTACTAAAGAAGGAAATATTGCAGGACCAAGAGTATTAGAACATATGGTAGATACTGTCTTATATTTAGAAGGAGAAAGATATTTTTCTTATAGAATATTAAGAAGTGTAAAAAATAGATTTGGTTCTACTAATGAAATTGGAATGTTTGAAATGCAAGATAAAGGAATGTGTGAGATTACTAATCCATCTGATATTTTAATATCAGAAAGGGAAGATAACCCAGCGGGTTCATGCATTGTTGCAACAATGGAAGGAACAAGGCCTCTTTTAGTTGAGCTACAGGCTTTAACTTGTCAAACTGTATTTGGATATCCAAGAAGAGCAGCAAATGGAATTGATTATAATAGACTTACTTTATTAATTGCTGTATTAGAAAAGAAAGCAGGAATGATGCTTAGTTCGCAAGATGTGTATCTAAATGTAGTTGGAGGATTAAAAGTAAATGAACCAGCAATGGATTTAGGAATTATAATAGTTACTGCATCTAGTTTTAAAAATATTCCAATTCCAAAAGATATGATAATATTAGGTGAAGTTGGCTTAACAGGTGAAGTTAGAAGAATTAATTTAATTGAAAAAAGACTAAAGGAAGCAGAAAAATTAGGATTTAAAAGTTGTTTAATTCCAGAAAGTAACAAAAAAGACTTGAAAGATAATTATAAATTAGATATAATAGGCATCAGGAATGTTAATGAAGCCATGAAAAAGATTGGTTTAAAATAATTTGTTTTTTAGAAGGGAGAGTTTAAAGCTTTGAGAAAGGGCAAAGAGGATAATATAACAGGAATTCTAAAATTAATTGCACCAGGAACTCCCATAAGAGATGGACTAGAAAATATATTAAGAGCAAGAACAGGGGCTTTATTATTAATAACAGATAATAATGATGTTTTAAAAGAGGTAGTAGATGGTGGTTTTATTATTAATGAGGATTACACATCTTCTAAATTATATGAGTTAGCCAAAATGGATGGAGCAATTGTTTTAAGTGGAGATTTAAAAAGAATCTTATATGCAAATGCACAACTTATTCCATCACATGAAATTCCTACTTCAGAAACAGGAACAAGACATAGAACTGCTGAAAGGACAGCAAAGCAAACAGGTGAACTTGTAATTAGTATTTCACAAAGAAGAAGTATTATTACTGTATTTAAAGGGAATGATAGATATATATTAGAAGATACAGATTCAGTATTAAGTAAAGCAAACCAAGCTATACAAACACTTGAAAAATATAAAAAAGTATTTGATAATAAACTAAATATTTTAAATGAATATGAATTTAATGATATTGTTACTTTGGAAAATGTGATTGTAGCTATTCAAAGAGCTGAAATGGTTATGAAAATAGTAGAAGAAATCCAAAGGCAAATATATGAACTAGGAAATGATGGAAGATTAGTTAAAATGCAACTAGATGAATTAATAGGTGGACTAGAAAAAGAAGAAATGTTAATTATAAAGGATTACATTGTACCTGGTAAAGGAAGAAATAAAAGAACTCCAGAAAAAGTGATAGAAAGTTTAGAAAATTTAAGCTATGAGGATTTATCTAAAGAGTCTGTAATTGCAAAACTTTTAGGATATGAAACTTTTGATAATTACGACGAAGTTGGAGTTTATACAAAAGGTTATAGAATTTTGAATAAGATTCCTAGAATGCCAAGTAATATTGTAGAAAACTTAGTGGATTCTTTTAAATCATTCCAACATATCTTAGCTGCGGATATTGAAAGCTTAGATGAAGTTGATGGAATTGGCGAAGTAAGAGCAAGGACAATAAAGCAGTCATTAAAAAGAATGCAAGAACAATTT
>CALXCH010000094.1 GCA_944386735.1 uncultured Clostridia bacterium | reverse complement strand
AATTAGATTTGTTAGTAGGCTATTTAAGCTCGAAAGAAAATTTGATTTAGAACCGTTTTAAGTAGTACAAATGAACTGTAAGCGATCAACGTAATGACGTAAAAAGATAAACTGAATAGTTAAACTATTTTGTAAGCGATCAACGTAATGACGTAAAAAGATAAACTGAATAGTTAAACTATTTTAATGTAAAAACCTCACAACCAATTTATGGTTTGTGAGGTTTATTTCTAATCTACTTTAAGTTCTTTATATTCTCCTTCATAATTTTGTATTTCTGCTGGTAGTTCTTCTGACCATGGAAGGTAAGCGATCAACGTAATGACGTAAAAAGATAAACTGAATAGTTAAACTATTTTAATGTAAAAACCTCACAACCAATTTATGGTTTGTGAGGTTTATTTCTAATCTACTTTAAGTTCTTTATATTCTCCTTCATAATTTTGTATTTCTGCTGGTAGTTCTTCTGACCATGGAAGGTATTTTTCTAAAGCTTTCTCATCGTTAATATTCTCTAGCTGTGGTAATTCGTCTAATAAATATTTTATGTACTTCCATATATTTAATCTATTAATTTTAGCTGATTCTATTATTGAGTACATTGTTGCATTTGCTTTTGCTCCATCTACACTATCTGCAAATAACCAATTCTTTCTATGTACTGCAAATGGTCTTATTGATCTTTCTGCTAAACTATTTGTTAATGGTATTCTTCCATCATTTAAAAATTCCGTTAATTCTTTTCTTTGGTTTGTTACGTATGTTAATGCTTTGGTTAGCTTGTTATTTAAAATTATTTTTTTCTCCATCATTGAACTAACCCACTTATAGAAATCTTCTATAATAGGTTTAGACTTCTCTTGTCTTATTTTTACTTTTTCGTCCATGCTTAAATTAGCTATTTTTTCTTCTATTTTAAATAGCTTGTTACAATATTCTAAACCTTGGTATCCATATGCATTTGTGTTTAGCTTTTTGTTTTCGTCTAAAGGGATGCTCTCATAAAAGTATCTTCTAGCATGTGCCCAACACTCTGCATGTGTTACTCCTTCTAGGTTATTATATGAAGAATATCCATCTGTTACTAGTATTCCTTTAAATCCCTGTGTGAATTCTTTTGCTGTCTTTTCACTTCTGCTTGGTGAGTACATAAATATTATTCCTTGTTTTTTCTCTTTTTCCCCTGAACGTGATACCCACATATATGAATTACTTGATGCTTTTCTTCCAGCTTCTTTATTACATTGCATTTTAGTCTCATCATCATGAAGCACTTCATTTTCTGCTTTCATTGTCTTATACATTAATTCACATATTTTATTAAAGTAGTATTCTGATATTTTTATATTCCAGTTCGCCATCATATTTCTTGGTAATACTAATCCTCTATCATCCCACATTTTTTCTTGTCTATATAATGGTACTCCAATATAATATTTTTGGTATATTACTTCTGTTGCTAGTGATGGTGATGCAAATGAATGTGTTATTACTGGTTTTGGTACTCTTGTCTTCATAAATACGAAACTTGCATTATCACTATTTTTACCTCCGCATTCCTTACACTTATATGTGTATTGAACATAATTTGTTAATACAAACTTTCCTGGAATATATTTTATTTCTTGGCGTACTACTTCTTTACTTACTTCTTTTAATTCTCCATCGCAGACTGGACATCTTTCTTCTTTATTTATATCATATTCTTTTACTTCTATTTCTATATTTTTTAATTCACTTTTCTTAATTCCTGATTTTCTTTCTTTAGATTTCTTCTTTTTATAGACAGTTACCTCCTCTACATTTTCTTCTATTTGTTTTTGTATTTCTTCGTCTAATTCTTTTAATTCATCATCAAAAAGAGAGCATTGTATACTTGTTTCTTCTTGAGCTTTTTGAGGTGTATATTCTCTTTTAACACCAAATAATAATCTTTTTAAGTTGTTGTTTTCTAATCTTAAATTTTCGTTTTCTATTATAGTTTCTTTATATTCATTCTTTGTTTCATTATATTTATTTAGTGCTTCTGTATATTGATTTAATGTTTTATTATACTTGTTTAAAGTTTCTTTATACTCGTTCATTAATTCTTCGTATGACATTTGATCTTTTTTCTCCTTTTGATTTTTCTAGTATTATTATACACTGAAAAAAGGGAAATGTCTGTAACAATTGTATTTCATTACTGTTACAGACTCTGTAATATTCTGTGGATAACTATTTTTATTTTTTAAGATTTTATTAAACTTTATATTGCCATGTTATCTTTATTAATTTCTATATCTTCAAAATATTTTTTAGGAAATATCTCTAATCCTGATAATAACCAATTTAATTGTTCTTTGGTTATAGCTCTTAATTCGCCTTTATTTCTAGGCCATTTGAATTTCATTTGGTTAAAATCTAATAACTTCTTTTGTGCTAATATAAATCCATTTCTATCATAACATAGTATTTTTATACTTGTTCTTTTTCTATTACAGAATATAAATGCTACTTTTTTATATGGATCCATCTTAAATTCATTTATTACCATATTACACAAAGAATGTATTTGTTTTCTAAAATCTGTTGCTCCATATGCTATATATATTGTTGGAACACTTCTTAATAAATCATTTAACATTTATTAGTACCTCCATCAAGTTCATTAGCAATACTTTATCATAATTTTCTTTCAGTTCTATTTTTATATTTTCACTTTCAAACTTTATTGCTGTTTTATTTGCTAATGTACTTGATGGAGGTTTTAATACTTCTGACATCTCTATTTTTCCAAATAAAGCAGAGCCGTCATCTTCTTTTATCCATTGCTTTAGGGCTTCTGGATTAATTTTCATCTTTCTTGCATAATCATATAGTGGCAACGTACAGTTTTTGAATCCTCTTACATATTTTTCTTTTTCTTCTTCTGAAATCTTTTTCATATATCTCTACCTCCATTTTTTTCTTTATTCTATAATGGAGATAGGAGATATTCAATACGTGTTTTTATTGATCGCTTACAATTCACATATTTTATTAAAGTAGTATTCTGATATTTTTATATTCCAGTTCGCCATCATATTTCTTGGTAATACTAATCCTCTATCATCCCACATTTTTTCTTGTCTATATAATGGTACTCCAATATAATATTTTTGGTATATTACTTCTGTTGCTAGTGATGGTGATGCAAATGAATGTGTTATTACTGGTTTTGGTACTCTTGTCTTCATAAATACGAAACTTGCATTATCACTATTTTTACCTCCGCATTCCTTACACTTATATGTGTATTGAACATAATTTGTTAATACAAACTTTCCTGGAATATATTTTATTTCTTGGCGTACTACTTCTTTACTTACTTCTTTTAATTCTCCATCGCAGACTGGACATCTTTCTTCTTTATTTATATCATATTCTTTTACTTCTATTTCTATATTTTTTAATTCACTTTTCTTAATTCCTGATTTTCTTTCTTTAGATTTCTTCTTTTTATAGACAGTTACCTCCTCTACATTTTCTTCTATTTGTTTTTGTATTTCTTCGTCTAATTCTTTTAATTCATCATCAAAAAGAGAGCATTGTATACTTGTTTCTTCTTGAGCTTTTTGAGGTGTATATTCTCTTTTAACACCAAATAATAATCTTTTTAAGTTGTTGTTTTCTAATCTTAAATTTTCGTTTTCTATTATAGTTTCTTTATATTCATTCTTTGTTTCATTATATTTATTTAGTGCTTCTGTATATTGATTTAATGTTTTATTATACTTGTTTAAAGTTTCTTTATACTCGTTCATTAATTCTTCGTATGACATTTGATCTTTTTTCTCCTTTTGATTTTTCTAGTATTATTATACACTGAAAAAAGGGAAATGTCTGTAACAATTGTATTTCATTACTGTTACAGACTCTGTAATATTCTGTGGATAACTATTTTTATTTTTTAAGATTTTATTAAACTTTATATTGCCATGTTATCTTTATTAATTTCTATATCTTCAAAATATTTTTTAGGAAATATCTCTAATCCTGATAATAACCAATTTAATTGTTCTTTGGTTATAGCTCTTAATTCGCCTTTATTTCTAGGCCATTTGAATTTCATTTGGTTAAAATCTAATAACTTCTTTTGTGCTAATATAAATCCATTTCTATCATAACATAGTATTTTTATACTTGTTCTTTTTCTATTACAGAATATAAATGCTACTTTTTTATATGGATCCATCTTAAATTCATTTATTACCATATTACACAAAGAATGTATTTGTTTTCTAAAATCTGTTGCTCCATATGCTATATATATTGTTGGAACACTTCTTAATAAATCATTTAACATTTATTAGTACCTCCATCAAGTTCATTAGCAATACTTTATCATAATTTTCTTTCAGTTCTATTTTTATATTTTCACTTTCAAACTTTATTGCTGTTTTATTTGCTAATGTACTTGATGGAGGTTTTAATACTTCTGACATCTCTATTTTTCCAAATAAAGCAGAGCCGTCATCTTCTTTTATCCATTGCTTTAGGGCTTCTGGATTAATTTTCATCTTTCTTGCATAATCATATAGTGGCAACGTACAGTTTTTGAATCCTCTTACATATTTTTCTTTTTCTTCTTCTGAAATCTTTTTCATATATCTCTACCTCCATTTTTTTCTTTATTCTATAATGGAGATAGGAGATATTCAATACGTGTTTTTATTGATCGCTTACCTATTACACAATGTTTGATAACATCTTAGGCTACTTATAAAACTGCCTAAGGAAATTAAATCTTTTTGATAAAGAAAGTATTTATTTTTTAACTTTCTTTTTACATTTCTGTAGCGTGCATAATTTCCAAATTTAT
>CALXCH010000093.1 GCA_944386735.1 uncultured Clostridia bacterium | reverse complement strand
GGAATTGGAACTAGTGCAACAAGAGCGGAGATTATAAAAAAATTAGAGAAAATAAAATATATAGATATTAATAAAAAGACTCAAATAATAACTCCAACTTTAAAAGGTGAAACTATATATGATATTGTATATCAATCTATGCCAGATATGTTAAATCCAAAATTAACTGCAAGCTGGGAAAAGGGACTAGATATGGTTGCTAAAAAAGAAATAAATCCAAATGTATTTATGGATAAACTAACAAATTATATAAATTCTAAATTTAATAAATTAGTTATTAAAATGTAAATGATTTTATAAGAGGGGAGCGTAAAACCAACTAACTTTAGGTGGTTGGTAGTTCAAAAAAGCTATAAAAGTCTCTAATAAATAGAGACTTTAATTGCTTAGACTGTATATATTATTTATTAAATTATGTGATTCCTCTTTTAATTTTGCTTTATTTTTTAATAAGTTTTTATCTAGAAAATAAGGCTCTCCAAAAATAACTTTAACTTTAGAAAAGAAAAAAGGCCTTCTTGTAATAAATACAGGAACAATTGGAACATTTAACTTTGATGCGATAAAAGTTGCACCATTGTGAAATTTTTTGCCAATATCTTCTTTATTTTTAACAACTCCACCTTCTGGAAAGATTAAAAGTTCACAAGGATTATCATTATTAAAAATAGATAGAGCATGTAATAAACTTTTTGTATCAACTTTTTTTCTATCAACTGGAAAAACATTATAATGTCTTAAAATTTTTGAGACTATTTTATTTTTAAATATTTCTGATTTTGCCATGATAGATAGATTTTGAGAAAGTGGATATATAAAAAATGGGTCAAAAATGGTTGAGTGATTAGGACAAATTATAAATCTATCATATTTTTGTAAATTTTCCGTATTATAATAGTGAACACGAAATAATATTTTACAAAAAAGAATTTTTATAAATTTTTTCACATTATCACCTTTCCTATATATTATGATTTTTTTTATTATATATTTATTAAAAAATAATGTCAATAATTGACAAAGTAAGAAGAATTTGGTATAACAGATATATACAAAAGAGAGGAGAAGATACATATGAATGAGAAAAAATACAAATCAGTTATTGTAATATGGGGAGTAATTTTCTTAGTTTTACATACACTATCACTAATTAACGTAGTAGGATTAAGACCATTTTATTATACATATTTAGACAAATTAGTAACATCATTTGTGGCATTAATAGTACTTGCATTGGTTATAATTTTTATGGCACTTTCTCTAAAAAAGAAAAAAGCAGGGCCAATTATAGGTATTGTGCTTGGTGCAATTTATATTTTAAACTTTAATTTTGTACATATATTTATGAGTGTTGTAGATCTAATAGCAGGAGTTTGTTTCATTATATCTTGTGCAGGAATGTTAAAATATATTAGTGGAACAAGTGAAACTGTAAAAGAACCAAAAGAAGAAAAACAAGAGAAAAAGCAAGAGGAAAAACAAGAAGAAAATGTATAAACCAGGAGAATGACATGAATACGATACTTGGAGAACTTGGTAAGAACCAAAAGTTTATTGAAATTGTAAATAATATAGAAAATAAAAAAAGTCCGATAGCAATATCGGGCTTAAATGACGTTGGAATGGTACAAATAGGAACTGCAATTCATGAGTTTACTAAAAAACCAATTTGTATATTAACATATAATGAAATACAGGCAAAGAAAATATATGAAGATATACAATGTTTTACAGATAATGTTGTGTTTTTTCCTAAAAAAGATGTTGTAACATATGACTATGTTGCAGAAAGTAAAGAAAATTTATATGAAAGAATAGAAGTATTAAATAAAATAAAGTCAAAAAGAGGTTTAATTGTTGTAACTACAATCGAGGCTTGTATGCAAAAACTTCCTAAAAAAGAAACTTTATTTAAAAATGAAATGAAGTTTAAAGTAGGAAAAGAATATAATCTAGAAGATGTAAAGAAAAATTTAATAGATTTAGGCTATGTAAGATATGATTTGATAGAAGGTAGAGGGCAGTTTAGCGTAAGAGGAGATATTGTAGATATTGCAGTAAATAATAAAACGGGAATTAGAATTGAGTTTTGGGGAGATGAAGTGGATTCTATTCGTGAATTTAGTATAGAAAGCCAAAGGTCAATTGGAAATAAAGAAGAAGCTACAATTTATCCGGCACACGAATATATTTTAGAACAAAATGTAGATGAAGTGTGTAAAAAAATAAGAGAAAAATGTGAAGGAAAGGCTACTGATAAAAACATAATAGAAGAAGATATTGAGCAAATAAAATTAGGAAATTACACAAGCAAAATAGATAAATATTTTGACTGCTTTTATGAGAATCAAGAAACTATTTTGGAATATTTAAATTCTAATTATGTAATGTTTATTGATGAAATAAGAAAAATAGAACAACGTAGTGAAAACATAAAAAAAGATAGAGAAAATTTAGTAGCAAGTCTTGTTTCAAAAGAAAAAGAAGTGCCAGAAGCAATTACAAATGAATTAGATTTTGATGATATTTTAAATATATTAAATAAAAAGCAATTAGTTTATATAGAAAAACAAGATAGTATATTAAAATTGGATTGTGAAAAATATAAACTAAATTATAGAGATGTAAATTATTATAAAAGTGAAGCCGATAATCTATTTAAAGATTTAAAAGATAATTTAAAGAAAAATAAAAATATTTATATATTAATAGAATCAAAAGAAAAAGCAAAAAGATTAAAAGAATTATTAGAAGAAAAAGAAATAGCTTGTAAAATAGAAGAAAAATTAAACCAAACAATAGTAGTAAAATCAAGAGAAAACATTGTTACAATTTCTGTTGGTAAATTGTCTAGTGGTTTTGAAAATTATGATATAAATCAAATTGTAATAGAAGCAGATGAATTAATAAGTGGTGAAAAGAAAAGAAGAAGAATTACAAATACAGCTTTTAAAGAAGGAGAAAAGGTAGTATTTGCAGATTTAAAACAAGGTGATTATGTAGTTCATAGAAGATATGGAATAGGTATTTATGTTGGTGTAAATACTATTAAAGCCGATGGAATTGTTAAAGACTATATTAAAATAAAATATAGAGATGATGCTATTCTTTATATTCCAACTAATGACTTAGATAGTATAAGAAAATATGTTGGTGGAGATAGAATAAAACCAAAAATAAATAAACTTGGAAGTAGGGAATGGGAAAATACAAAAACTAAGGTTAAAAATAATTTAAGAGAAGTTGCAAAAGAATTAATAGAACTTTATGCAAAAAGAGAAAAAGCTACAGGTTTTAGTTTTAGTAAAGATACCCCTTGGCAAAAAGAGTTTGAAGATAAATTTCCATATCAGGAAACTGATGACCAATTAAGATGTATTGAAGAAGTTAAAAAAGATATGGAAAAACCCAAACCAATGGATAGATTACTTTGTGGTGATGTTGGCTATGGTAAAACAGAAGTTGCAATGAGAGCAGCATTTAAAGCAGCAATGGATGGAAAACAAGTTGCATATTTAGCGCCAACAACAGTTTTAGCAGAACAACAATATCAAGAGTTTAAAGAAAGAATGAAAGACTTCCCTGTAAGGATAGAAATATTAAATAGGTTTAAGACTAAAAAGTATCAAAATGAAGTTGTTAAAAAATTAAAACTTGGTGAGGTAGATATAATAATTGGAACCCATAGATTACTAGGAAAAGATGTAGAGTTTCATGATTTAGGATTACTAATAATAGATGAAGAACACCGATTTGGAGTAAGAGCAAAAGAAAAAATAAAACAAATGAAAATGAATATAGATGTATTAACAATGACAGCAACACCAATACCAAGAACAATGCATATGTCTATAGTTGGTATTCGTGATATGTCAGTTATATATGAACCGCCATATAATAGAAAACCAGTTCAAACTTATGTATTAGAATATGATAAAGAAGTTGTAAGAGAAGCAATCACAAAAGAACTTGAAAGGAATGGCCAAGTATTTTATATATTTAACAATGTAGAAGGAATTGCTAGAAAAGCAGAAGAAATATCAGAATTAGTACCTGAAGCAAAGGTGGCATATGCACATGGACAGATGACAGGAAGTAGAATAGAAGATATTATGCAGGAGTTTGTTGAAGGAAATACTAATGTTTTAGTTTGTACTACAATTCTAGAATCTGGAATAGATATTCCAAATGCTAATACTATAATTGTTGAAAATGCGGATAGAATGGGATTAGCACAATTGTATCAAATACGTGGTAGAGTCGGAAGGTCAGAAAGACAAGCATATGCGTATATAACTTATAAAAGAGACAAACTACTTACAGAAGTTGCAGATAAGAGATTAAAAGCAATAAAAGAATTTACAGAGTTTGGTTCAGGATTTAAAATAGCAATGAGAGACTTAGAAATAAGAGGAGCAGGAAGTTTGCTTGGAGAAATTCAATCAGGACATCTAGAACAAGTTGGTTATGACACTTATTGTGAATTATTAGACCAAGTTGTAAAAGAGATAAAAGGAATTGAAGTAAAACCAGAAGTTGATGTTCAAATAGACTTAGATATTACAAGTTATATACCAGATAGTTATATAGAAGATAGTAGTGAAAAAATTGATATTTATCAAAAGATTGCACTATGTAGGACAGAAGATGATATTCAAAATGTTATTGATGAAATTATTGATAGATTTGGTAATATGCCAAGTGAATTAAACAATTTACTAGAGATTGCAAGAATTAAGCAACTATGTAAAAATACAGCTGTTATAAAAGTTACAGAAAAGAAAAGCAGAACTACAGGTTCTCAAAATGTTGTATTCTACTTTGATAAAGATAAATATGACCCAGGAATTGTAGCAGTTCTATTAAAGAAATATGGTACTAAGATTAAGTTTTCAACTGGTATTGAGCCATATATTACTTTACTTCTTAAAAATCAAAC
>CALXCH010000092.1 GCA_944386735.1 uncultured Clostridia bacterium | reverse complement strand
ATAAGTGTGACTGTGGATATATAGAAGATAGAGATTTTAATGCAAGTCTTAATTTAAGAGATGCAAGAACTTACAAAGTAGCATAAACAAGCGATTGTAAGTATGTACCGATGGCTAGTCGGGAATTTACGACTGTGGAGTGTACAAGAACTTGTGAGTAGTGAGTTAGTTTTAACCATAAAAGCATACACAAAGAAGCAGTAAGAAATGTTTGTGAAAACTTTCAAGATCTCGATATGGGTATATTTGTCCATATTTTGAGTAGCAGGAATGTTTATGGGAATAGCATCATTAGTTTTGTCAATAGTATCATTAGTTTTAGGATTTGTCCCAATTGTATGGCTAATTGCAATTATTCCAGCAATAGTAGGATTAATATTAGGAATAATTTCATTAGTTAAGAAAAAGCAAAAAGGCCAAAGTATTGCTGGTATAGTAATATCTGTAATAACAATTATTTTATTAATCTTTACATTTGTAAATTTATTTAAGACAATTGGAGATTTAGGAGAAACATTTAAAGATTCTTTCTCATCTTCTGAAGAAATTATTTTAAATAATGATTTCTTAGATGAAAAAGATAATAACGAAAAATTAAAAGAAAATGTTGCAGTAGAGGGATTAGGGATAACAGCAAGTGGTGATTTTGCATTTAAAATCACAAACAATAATAGTGAACCAGTGTATATAGATACTGTAAACGTTGTATTTAAAGATGCAGAAGGTAACTTTGCTCTTAAAGAGAATGGTTTTGTATCATACTTTGCAATTCCAGCTAATACAGAAGTTGTAAACTATGTTTGGGGTTATGGTCAAGACTTTTCACAATATGCAAATTATGAATTTGAAGTTCAAATGTCTGATTTTAAATCAGATGAAAATATGTTGTGTGATAATTTTGAAATAACTAGCAATGATACAGGAAAGCAAATTGCAGTTGAAATAAAAAACAATAATGACCAAGCGGTAAGAAGCATGGATATAGTAGTTGCATATTATCAAGGAGACAAAATTGTAGGTTGTGAAACTGGAGATGCATATGAAGAAACCTCAGCTGGCGGAACTGCGTATGCTAATGTGGATTATCCAAAAGATTCAAAGTATCAAGATGTAGCTTTTGATAAATATGAAGTATATTTCTTAGGCGCTGATACAGATTACTAAAAGAAAATAGAACAAAATCTTCTAGGAAACTAGAAGGTTTTTATTTTTACAAAAGTTTGATATAATATATAAAAATAAGAAGGAGAATAAAATGGGGGTTGAAAAAAATAACGAAATAACTGTTAAAGTAAAAGGAAGTTTTGAGAAAGTAGTAGAAACATTAGTAAATAAAGGTTTTGAAATTACTGATAAATTTTCATTAGAAGATAGTTATTTTATTCCAAAAAATATAGATATTAATAAAATGCCTATAAGACAAATATTAGAAAAAGCTATAATAGTAAGAAATGTAGGAAGGTGCAAAGTATTAGTTTTTAAAAAGAAGAAAATTGACAAAGATGGAAGCATATTAACTCAGGAAAAAGTAGAATGTGATATTTTAAATATAGATGATGGTAAAAAGTTTTTAGTATCAATTGGATATAAAGAAATAATGAATATTGCAGAAGATGATATAGTTTATAGCAAGGATAACTTTCGTTTAGTATTAAAGAATGTAAGAAATGGTGATAATCTAATAGAAGTAGAAACAAGTAAAAAAGAAGGTTTAAATACAATAGAAGATTTAAAGGGAAAAGTATTAAAATTAAATTTACCAATAGATGAAAGTAATTTTTTTGTAAAAAAAGCAGAAGTGGAGCTTGAAAAAGTGTTAGAAAATATAAATAGAAGAAGTTATTAACAAATATAGTATAAGATGTGGAAAACATTATTAATTTATTTATATTTTGTGAATAAATAGCTGATACTTGAAAAGAAATGCAAATTATGATAGAAATCTTTAGTGAAAAATTGTTAAGGAAGGTGAACTTATTATGGAAGATGTTATGAAAGAAATCAAAAAATTTAATGAGGAAAGAGATTGGGATAAATTTCACTCACCTGAAAATTTAGCGAAATCTATATCTATAGAAGCAGGAGAATTATTAGAGTGTTTCCAATGGGATGGAAGTAAGTTTGATAGGCAAGATGTATGTGAGGAACTAGCAGATGTTTTTACTTATTGTATACAACTAGCTATGAAGTTAGAGGTCGATCCAAAAACAATTATATTAAATAAACTAGAAAAAACAAAAAAGAAATATCCTGTAGATAAAGCTAAAGGAGTAAGTACCAAATATAACAAATTATAATGGAGGAAATATATAATGATAGCATATGAAGCAACAAAAAAAGAGTTTTTAGAAGATGTATATAATGATCAAATAGTAAAAAAAATAAAAGAAGGATTAGGCTTTAAAGTAAAAAATAGTGAAGTAGAATCTTGGATTGATACATCAAATCATATGGAAAAAATTTTAAGGGACGGAATTTTCCCTGATAATATTTCTGTTGCAATGGAATTTATATTATATAATTCAAAGTTAAGAACAGATTTTATAATTACAGGATTAGATGAGAAAAGAAGAAAAGTAATAATTGTAATGGAATTTAAAAGATGGGATAGTGTGAAAGTAGTTAAAGATAGGGATGATATGGTTAAGACAAGGGCTTTTGGTATCGTACAACATCCATCATATCAAGCACTTTCTTATGTTAAAATTATGAAAAATTTTTATGCTGCAGCAGAAGATGATGACATGATTATTAAACCATGTTCTTGTCTACATAGATATGAATTAACAGATGATAATAATGCAATAGTGGATAATCAATATAGAGATTTATTAGAGGAATCACCAATATTTTTAAATGGTGAAAATGATAAATTAAAATCTTTTATAGGAAAATATATAAAATATGGTGATGATAAAGAGACTTTAAGATCTTTAGAAAATAAAGGAATAAGACCTTCAAAACAATTACAGGATAAAATATTAGAAATATTGCAAGGAAATGAAGAATTTACAATGGTAGATTTGCAAAAAGATGTTTTTGAAGAGGCACAGAGATTAGCAAAACTATCAAAAAAAGACAAGAAAAAGAGAGTTTATATAGTAAAAGGTGGACCAGGTACTGGAAAGTCTGTAATTGCTATTAATCTTTTAGCAAGGTTTTTAGGAAAATATGGAATCAATTGCCAATATGTAACTAAAAATCAAACGATTAGAGATGTTCTTTCAGAACAATTAAAAGGAACTTATAAAAAGACAGAAATAGATAATTTGTTTAGAGGTTCAGGTTGCTATATAAATTCTAAAAAGAATGAGTATGATTCTTTAATAGTAGACGAAGCTCATAGATTAACAGAACAAACAGGATTTTTAAAGCAAGGTGAGAATCAAATTAAGGAAATAATTTATGCATCTCGTTTTTCAATATTTTTTATAGATCCAAGGCAAAGGGTACATATTGATGATTATGCAACTATAGAGAGAATTGAAAAGATTGCTAAACTATTAGGAGCAGAAGTATATCATGGTGAGCTAAAGGCTCAATTTAGATGTAGTGGTGCAGAGAAGTTTATAGATTGGGTAGAAGCGGTTTTACAATATGAAGATACTAATATAGAAGAAGTAGATATGAGATTCTTAAAAAATTATGAAGTAAAAGTTTTTGATAATCCAAATGAGTTAAGAGAAAAAATTAGAGAGTGTAATAAGATACAAAATAAATCAAGAATAGTTGCTGGATATTGTTGGGATTGGAATTCAAAAAATAACCATAATGAAGATGTATATGATATTCATATTTCTAATGAGGAATCTGATGATGATAGTGAAAAATATGATTTCAAAATGAAGTGGAATTTTAAAAATACAATTTGGGCAATAGATGAAAAATCTGTAGAACAGGTAGGATGTATACACACTTCCCAAGGATTAGATTTTGATTATATTGGTGTTATAATAGGTGATGACCTAAGATATGAAAATGGAAAGGTAGTTGTAGATTATACAAAAAGGGCTAAAATTGATAGAAATAATGGTTCTTTAAAAGGTATAAAAAAGCTTTATAAAGAAAATCCAAGTGAGGCAAAGAAAACAGAAGAGGAAATTATTAAAAATACATATAGAACTCTTCTTACTAGAGCACAAAAAGGATGTTACATTTTTTGTACAGATGAAGCCTTAAGAAATTATTTAAAAGAATCATTAAATAGAAAAGTAAAAAATGGTGATAAAAATGGATAAAGATTTAGCAAATATAATAAGAAATAGTATACCAAATGATTATTGTAAATTATATTGTTTAGATATAATGCAAGAGGATGAAAATGAAAAAATTACAATAAATGATTATTGTGAAAGAAAAGTTATGATTTATTGTGTTATATATGATAACAGCTATTTTGTTAAAAGAATATATAAAGAAAAAGATTTTAATAAAGAAGGAATTTACGATAGAGATTTAAAATATCTCTATCTTTATGATTTGCTTAAAAATAATAAAGATGATGAAGAATTGGAAAATGAGATTTGCTCTAATTATGAGAAGGAAAAAGATATAAAGAGCCTATGCAAAGCAATGGATTCTTTAAGAGGTGTGAATTTTAACAGAAGATTTATAAAGTATTATAATAAAAAGAAAAAGGAAGATATTGTAACAAAAAATCAAAACATTGTATCTAGTAGATTAGATATAATATTAGATTGCATAACTTATAAGGTTCTAATAAAATTATTAAAATTAGAGGACAATAAAAAGATTGATAGATTATTAAACTGGAATATTTCTAGAGTAAAAAAATACCATACAATAGAAGATAAATTGTGGCTTATGTAGAAAAGATATTTATTATTAAATAATAGATTTTGAAACTATTGGAAAAACAACAATAGTAAATAATAAAGTTAATATTGAAGATATTTTTATAGTTTTCCAGGCTATGCTTACAAATGTTGATTTATAAGTATATAATAATTTTCTATTTGCTTGGAAAAAATTAAAGAAAGGTATTGATTTTAAGGCATTTTTGAATTAATATATATAGAAGAAATGCATATTTTTCAATGGTTGAACTTTAACATAAGATGTATTTAAAT
>CALXCH010000091.1 GCA_944386735.1 uncultured Clostridia bacterium | reverse complement strand
ATTAATATAGAAGAAGCTGCTGAAGTTTACGACCCAACAATATCAGACCCAGTAAAAAATGGATTTAATGATGGAACGTATAACCAAGATAAATTAAATCTAATAAAATTATATGTAAAATTAGCAATTAAATACCCAGGAGAGACATTAGAAGCTTTAATAGGAAATACTTATGGTTATTACTATCCAGAGGTAGTAACATATCCAGTGGCAACAGGAGTATATAAATCACCATTTGAGGCTGAGCAGTTTATGGATTTACATGAGGACCCAATTGTAAAAATACCAATACTTGACAATATAATTAAAGCGATATATGATAAGCAAATACCAATAGTAAGTTTAATTGCAAATATAGGATTTATATTTTGGGTAGTATTAGGAATAGTATTTTATAACATTTATCAAAAAAGGTACAAATATTTACTAATGTTTATACCAGTAGGAATATTGTATTTAACTTGCCTTGCATCACCTGTGTCAGGAGAGTTACGTTATATTTATTCAATGTTTGTAAGCTTACCTTTGTTTATAGGATTTGGATTAAAAAAGTATAATAAAAATTTGTCGTATGATAGAAAATGAGTTGTAATAATAAGTAGCTTAAGCAAATAAACTGTTCAAAATAGTTTTAAAAAGACCAGGTGTTAGCTACCTGGTCTTTTACCGTTAGTTATTATCTAATTTTTAGCCTAATTTAGCTTGTAAAATAATTGACAAAAACGGAATTTATGATATATAATTACAACGAATTAATTCACAAAAGGAGTTAAAAAATGAAGGGAAATGAAGAAGATATAGCAATAAAAGTAGATCATGTATATAAAAGTTTTAATATTTATTATGATAGAGCAAATACATTAAAAGAAAGAATGTTATTTTTTGCGAGAAATAAGAGAAAAGAAAAAAGAGAAGTATTAAAAGATATAAACTTAGAAATAAAAAAAGGAGAGACAGTAGCTTTAATAGGTGTTAATGGAAGCGGAAAATCAACACTTTTAAAATTAATGACACAAATTATTTTTCCAAATAAAGGAACAATAGAAACACATGGAAAGTTAACATCATTACTAGAATTAGGTGCTGGTTTTCATCCTGATTTTTCAGGTAGGGAAAATATATATTTCAAATCATCTATTTTTGGACTAACAAGAAAAGAAATAGATGCAAGACTTGACCAAATAATAGAATTTTCAGAATTACAAGACTTTATAGATAACCCAGTAAGAACATATTCATCAGGAATGTATATGCGTCTAGCATTTTCAGTTGCAATTAACGTAGATGCAGATATCTTACTAATAGATGAAATCTTATCAGTTGGGGACCAACATTTCCAAGAAAAATGCTTTAATAAAATGAGGGAACTAAAAAAAGAAGGGAAAACTATGGTGTTTGTTACTCATAGTATGGAATCTGTAAAAAATCTATGTGATAGAGCCGTTTGGCTTTCTAATGGTGTAGTAAGAATGGATGGGAACACAACTGAGGTAGTAGATGAATATCTAAAAGAAACTATGTAACAACAAAATTGAGGAGAGAAAAAATGAATATATTTAAAAAGATTTATAATTATAGAGAACTGTTAAAAACAAATGTAAAAAAAGAAATAAGAGGAAGATATAAAAATTCATTTTTAGGAATTTTATGGTCATTTTTAAATCCACTTTTACAATTACTTGTATATTCTGTTATATTTGGAGCATTACTTGCAGGTGGAGATGAAACATATCCAATATACATATGTATAGCATTAATTCCTTGGACATATTTTACAACAGCAATAACACAAGCATCATTTACTGTTATAGGAAATGCAGATATTATAAAGAAAGTATATTTCCCAAGAGAGATATTACCAATATCAGTAGTAACAAGTGGAGCAGTAAATTTTGTAATATCAACAATAATAATACTTGCATTTGTAATTTTCTCAGGCGTAGGACTATCATGGTATATATTATTATATCCATTTATATTACTTATTCAATATGTTTTATTACTTGGAATAGGATTTATTGTATCATCAGTAACAGTGTATTTTAGAGACTTAGAGCATATTATAGGAGTTGTTTTAATGGCAGCATTTTATGCAACACCAATAGTATATAAAATAGAACAATTACCACATACACTTCAGGTACTTGTAAATTTAAATCCAATGACACACTTAATAAATGCTTATAGAGATATTTTCTATTATCATCAAATGCCAAATATGAAAATTCTTTTGGTATTACTAGCTGCTTCAGTAATTTTAACTGTAATAGGATATTTTATTTTTAAGAAGCTACAAAAAGGATTTGCAGAAGAATTATAAAAAATATAAGCAACTTGGAGGCCTTTAGGTAAGGGTATAAGTTGCTTTATTTGAAGGGAGAAAAACATGGAAGAAAAAAAGAACGATGAAATGGAAAAAATAAAGGTCTTTGCTTGTCCTACAGCAGAGAAATTTACAAAAGAAATATGTGATTGTTTAGGAATAAACTTAGGGAAAATAAACCATATGAAGTTTAAAAATGATAACAACTTTGTGCAAATTCTAGAGTCAGTAAGACAAAAAGATATTTATATAGTACAGACAACTCAGCCACCAGTAAATGAAAGAATAATGGAATTATTGATTACAATAGATGCAATTAAGCGTGCATCAGCAAAAAACATAAATGTAGTATTACCATATTTTCCATACTCAAGGTCAGATAAAAAAGATCAACCTAGAGTTCCAATAACAGCAAAATTAATAGCAGAAATATTAGAAGTAGCAGGAGCAACAAGAGTAATAACTTGTGATTTACACAATCCAGCAATTCAAGCATATTTTAATATAAATTGTGATAGACTAACTGCAGAATACTTATTAGAAGATTATTTTAAACAAAAGAAATTAGATAATATGGTAATTGTTGCAACAGATGCAGGAAGTTCAAAAAAAGCATATAAATATTCAGAATATTTTAATTGTCCAATAGCTTTAGTAGATAAAAGAAGAGAGGGCAATGATGATAGAGCAATAGCTAGCACAATTATAGGAGATGTTAAAGATAAAAATGCTATTATCTTTGATGATGAAATAGATACAGCAGGTTCTATGATGGAAACAGTAAAAGTTTTAAACAAATTTGGTGCAAAAGCAATATATGCAGGTTGCACACATGCTGTTTTATCAGGCCCAGCAATAGAAAGAATAAAAAATTCAGAAATAAAAGAATTGGTTGTAACAAATACAATTCCTCTAACAAAAGAAAAACAAATAGATAAAATAAAAGTATTATCTATAGCTCCTTTATTTGCAGAAGTAATAAAAAGAATACATAATGAAGAACCATTAGGAGATTTATATAGAAAACATCAACACTAAGTAAGGGGAATATAAATGCTAAGTAAATGGATTAAAAGAATAATATATTTTTTGGTACTAGTTGCTATGCTAATAATTGCAATTTCTAATATAGTGTATATAAACCAAATAGATTTTGACGAAATTTCAAATATTAAATATTATGGGATATTAAATCTGGTTACAAGTTTAATAATTGCAGGTTTAATAATAGGAATAAGTTATGGACTAGAAAAAATAAAAGTAGGAAAGAAGATAAAAATAGCATTTATTGTAATAGCATTAATATTATATGCAGCTATACAAGTTGTTTGGATATCACAATCAATTGCAATGCCATATGCAGATTCAGAGCAATTAATGCAAATTGCAAAAGAAATAATAGCAGGAAATGGTTTATCAGAATATTGTGCAAACTATATTCAATACCATACACAGCAATTAACACAAGTATCGGTAATGGTAGCGATATTAAAATTATTCCATAC
Source organism: uncultured Clostridia bacterium (assembly GCA_944386735.1). Lineage (GTDB taxonomy): Bacteria > Bacillota > Clostridia > TANB77 > CAG-508 > CAG-269. The sequence goes on along the minus strand of CALXCH010000091.1, from coordinate 1,796 downwards.
AACAAGTTATGTTGTATTTGAATACTTAAATGTTGTATGTAATGTATTAACAGTATTAGGCTTATATGCAATAACAAGAAAAATATACAAAGAACAAAAATGGAATAGAATACTATTTTGGTTACTTAATTTAACATTTATACCAATAGTATTGCTTGTAACATTTGTTTATGGAGATTTTCTAGGATTACCTTTTGTAATCTGGGCAACATATTTTGCAATGAGGTATGAAAAAACAGGCAAAATTAGAAATGCAGTAGTTACAGGAGTATTTATAGCTATTGCTTGCCTACTTAGAATGAATTACTTTATTTTTGCAATAGCAATAGGAATTTACTGGTTTGTTTATATATTAGATAAGAAGAAAAAAATAGAAACAGTAAAAGGTTTGGGAATATTAGTATTATTAGTTGCGATGATATTAATACCAAGAAATCTTATAAGAGATTCATATGATAAAGCATATAATTTATCTAAAGAAAAATCTTTCTCAACAATTCCATATTTATATATGGCAATGAGTGAAGGGGATCTTGCAGATGGTTGGTACAATTTACAGGTGGGAGATATTGTATATCATTTAATGAATGATGACGAAGAAAATGCTAAAAAAGTAAGTGACGAAGTTACAAATGAATTTAAAGAAAGAGTAAAATACTTACTACAAAATCCAACATACACATTGAAATTTTATGCAAAAAAGATAATTACAACTTGGACAGAGCCTACAAATGAATTTGGATTTTATAATGTAAAAAATACTGAAGGTGAAAACATAGAAGACCATGTTATTGCAAGTCATATAACAAGTGGACGAGTTTATGAAACAAGTAAAGTTTATCAAAAAGCTCTAATTTATATTATTTTTGTAGGTGCGATAGCTACTGTAATTGTAAATAGAAAAAAATTAGATAAAGAAATTTTATTGTTGGTTTTAATATTTTTGGGAGGATTTAGTTTCCATATATTATGGGAGACAAAATCAAGATATATAATTCCATATATAATTATTTTAATTCCAGTTTCAGTAGGTGGAATAGAAGTAATTATACAAAAAATAAAAGATGAGTATAAAAAAAGAAAAAAGAAAGCAAAAACAATAAAACTGCTTAGTGAAAAAAATTAGAGAATAAAAAAGTAGTAGTAGAAAGAAGGAATTAGAATATGAAAAAAATAACAATAATAATACCAGCATACAATGAAGAAGAATCTCTACCATTATTATATGATAGATTAGAAGAACTAATGAAAAATATGAGTAACTATGAATTTGAAATATTATTTGTAAATGATGGAAGCAAAGATAAAACATTAGAAATAATAAAAGATTTTAGAAAAAAAGATGAAAGAATTTGCTATGTAGACTTTTCAAGAAATTTTGGAAAAGAAATTGCAATGATAGCAGGTTTAGATTATGCAACAGGAGATTGTGTAATCTTTATGGATGCTGACCTTCAAGACCCACCAGAATTAATCCCAGAACTAGTTAAATACTGGGAAGAAGGATATGATGATGTTTATGCTAAAAGACGTTCAAGAAAAGGAGAAACTTGGCTTAAAAAATTTACATCTAAAATGTATTATAGAGTCTTACAACATTTAACTAAAGTAGAAATACAAGAAGATACAGGAGACTTTAGACTACTTGATAGAAGATGTGTAAATGCTTTAAAGAAACTAAGAGAATCTCAAAGAAATACAAAATCAATGTTTAGCTGGATAGGTTATAAGAAAAAAGAAGTTTTGTATGATAGAGATCCAAGAGTTGCAGGGACAACTAAATGGAATTATAAAAA
>CALXCH010000090.1 GCA_944386735.1 uncultured Clostridia bacterium | reverse complement strand
GAAAAAATTGAAAAGAGTACTTGAAATGTACTCTTTTTTGTTATAAAATAAGTTTGTCTTATAAAATAAGGAAAATTGTGCAAACTAATAAAAGAAATAAAGGAGGAATTTTGAAATGAGTAAAAAGACAGTAAGAGATATTGATGTGAAAGGAAAAAAAGTCTTAGTTAGATGTGACTTTAATGTACCATTAGATGAAAACAGAAATATTACAGACAATACAAGAATAGTTGCAGCATTACCAACTATAAAATATTTATTAGAACAAAATTGTGCAATAATTTTATGTTCTCACTTAGGAAGACCAAAGGGAGAATTTAAACCAGAATTTTCTTTAGCTCCAGTAGCAAAAGAATTATCAAGATTATTAGGTAAAGAAGTAGTAATGGCAAAAGACGTAATAGGAGAAGATGCAAAAACAAAAGCAGCTAACTTAAAACCAGGAGAAATATTATTATTAGAAAATGTTAGATTCCATAGAGAAGAAACAGATAATGATCCAGAATTTAGTAAACAACTTGCAAGCATGGCAGAAGTATATGTAAATGATGCATTTGGTGCAGCTCATAGAGCACATGCGTCTACTGTAGGAGTAGCAGCATACTTACCAGCTGTATCAGGATTTCTAATTGAAAAAGAATTAAAATTCTTAGGAGATGCTTTAAATAATCCAGTAAGACCATTTATGGCAATATTAGGAGGAGCTAAAGTATCTGATAAAATAGGAGTAATAGATAGTTTACTTGAAAAAGTAGACACATTAATGATAGGTGGAGGAATGGCTTATACATTCTTCAAAGCACAAGGATATAGTGTTGGAAACTCAATGTGTGAGGAAGATAAATTAGACTTAGCAAGAGATTTAATGCAAAAAGCAAAAGATAGAGGCGTTAAATTTATGCTTCCAGTAGATACTAGAGTTGGAAAAGAATTTAAACCAGATACAGAAAGTAAAACAGTAGCTTGGACAGACATTCCAGATGGATGGGAAGGATTTGATATTGGAGAAAAAACAATAGAGATGTTCTCAGAAGAATTAAAAAATGCAAAAACAGTAGTATGGAATGGACCACTAGGATTATTTGAATTTGACCAATTCGCAAAAGGAACAAATGCAATAGCAAAAGTTCTATCAGAATTAGATGCTACAACAATAATAGGTGGTGGAGACTCAGCAGCAGCAGTAAGAAAAGCAGGACTACAAGATAAAATGACACATATATCAACAGGTGGAGGAGCATCACTAGAATTCTTAGAAGGTAAAAAATTACCAGGAATAGAATGTTTACAAGATAAATAGAATAAAAATTTAAGGGGAATAGAAAAACTTCCCCTTAAAATCATGAATACATGAATAATTAAAGAAAAGAGAGGAAGAATTATTATGAGAAGAAAAGTAATAGCAGGAAATTGGAAAATGAATATGCTTCCAGGAGAAGCAATAGAATTTATAACAGCATTAACACCACTTGTAAAAGATACAGAAAATGAGGTGATATTATGTGTTCCATATACAGATTTATTCTATAGCTTACTTACAGCGCAAAATACAAACATAAAAATAGGAGCACAAAATATGCATTTTGAGGAAAGTGGTGCTTATACTGGTGAAGTTTCAGGAAAAATGTTAAAATCAATAAATGTAGAATATGTAATAATAGGACATTCAGAAAGAAGACAATATTTTAATGAAACAGATGAAACAGTAAATAAAAAAGTAAAAGCAGCATTTAAATATGGATTAAAACCAATAGTATGTGTTGGAGAAACACTAGAAGAAAGAGAAGCAGGAAAAACAGCTGATATAATAACAAAACAAACAGAACTTGCATTAGAAGGATTAACAAACGAACAAGTAGAAAATACAATAATAGCATATGAGCCAATTTGGGCAATCGGAACAGGAAAAACAGCAACAAGTGAAGATGCCAATAACTCTATAAAGGAAATAAGAAATAAAATTGGAGAAATCTATGGACAAGAGACAGCATCTAGAGTTATAATACAATATGGCGGAAGTGTTAAGTCATCAAATGCAAAAGAACTATTCAGTATGTCAGATATTGACGGAGGATTAGTTGGAGGAGCAAGCTTAAAGGCTGAAGAATTTAGTAAAATAGTAAATTATAATAAATAAACTGTTTTTTGGGACGGGGTCAAAAAACAGCTTTAAAGAAAAGGATGGTAAAAAATGAAAGATAAACTAACGATGCTAATGATATTAGATGGATTTGGAGATAATCCAAACAAAGACGGAAATGCTATAAAATTGGCTAAAACACCCAATATAGACAAATTAATGAAAAAATATCCAAACACAGATATAAGAACAAGTGGATTAGCAGTAGGATTGCCAGAAGGACAAATGGGAAATTCTGAAGTAGGACATACAAATATAGGAGCAGGAAGAATTGTATATCAAGAATTAACAAGAATAACAAAATCAATTGAAAATGGTGATTTCTTTACTAACCCAGAATTTATTGCAGCAATTGAAAATTGTAAAAAGAATCATTCTAAATTACACATTTTAGGATTACTTTCAGATGGAGGAGTACACAGTCATATTCGTCATCTATTTGGATTACTTGAGATGGCTAAAAGAAGGGATTTCGAAGATGTATATGTACATTGCTTCTTAGATGGTAGAGATACTCCACCAGCATCAGCAGAAAGCTATATTATAAAATTACAAGATAAGATGCAAGAAAAAGGAGTAGGAAAAATAGCAAGTATATCTGGTAGATTTTATAGTATGGATAGAGATAAAAGATGGGAAAGAGTTAAAAAATCTTATGATGCAATGGTAAATGGAATTGGAAACAAAGCTGGAAGTGCTATAGGTGCAATCGAAGATTCTTATCAAAAAGAAGTATTTGATGAATTTGTAGAGCCAACAATAATTTGTAATGGAGATGAACCAGTAGCACAAATAGAAAAAAATGACTCAGTAATATTCTTTAACTTTAGACCAGATAGAGCAAGACAAATAACAAGAGCTTTAGTAGATCCAGACTTTAATGAATTTGAAACTAAGAAAGACTTAAATCTATATTTTGTGTGCTTTACAAGTTATGATGAAACAATGCCAAATGTTCATATAGCATTCAAAAAAGAAACATTAAAAAATACATTTGGAGAATATATTAGTAAAAAAGGTTATACACAACTTAGAATTGCAGAAACTGAAAAATATGCACATGTTACATTCTTCTTTAATGGAGGAGAAGAAAAACAATATCCTGGAGAAGACAGAATATTAGTACCATCTCCAAAAGTAGAAACATATGATATGAAACCAGAAATGAGTGCATATGAGGTAACAGATAAAGTAATAGATGCAATATCAAAAGATAAATATGATTGTATCATATTAAATTATGCTAATACTGATATGGTAGGACATACTGGAAATTTGCCAGCAGCGATAAAAGCAGTGGAAGCAGTAGATGAATGTGTAGGAAAAGTAGTAAAATTAGTAGAGGAAAAACAAGGAAACTTAATTATAACAGCAGATCATGGAAATGCAGAACAAATGATAGATTATAAAACAGGAGAACCACATACAGCACATACAACAAATCCAGTACCATTAATATTAGTAACAAGTAAAAAAGATGTAAAACTAAGAAATGATGGAAAACTAGCGGACTTAGCGCCAACAATGCTTGACTTAATGGGATTAGAAAAACCAGAAGAAATGACTGGAGAAAGTTTATTAAACGAGGAATAAAAGTATGTTAAATCACACAAAGAAAATAAAAGAGATATACGAAGATATACAGAGAAAATTGTATTATATGATACCTGAAAAATGGGATAAATTATTTTTATATAGTTCAGTAATTGATATGCCAAATGGAGAAAAAAAAGGAGAATTATACTTTTATTATATTCCAAAGGGTATATTAAAAAAGAAACCTGTTAATGTGTATGAAATACCCAATAAATTTAATTTAGATGAAAATGACTATTTAAAATTAGTAAGTATTTTGTATGCAAAAATAAAACAACTAAGAGAAGAATTTAGAAAGTCAGAAACAGGAAGCATATGGTCAAACATAACAATGTCAATTCAAAATTCAAAATTCAAAGTAGAATATAATTATGATGATTTAGAAAATAGTGATTTTAATAGTTATGAAAGACATATTATATGGAGATATGAATATTTGGGAATTGGTGAAGAACAAGTAAATAAGAAAGATAAAGAAATATTAAAAAGATATTTACTAGCACCAAAGTCATTAGGCAGAAAAGAAACATATGAAACAGGTATATATATAAGTGATATAGAAAATAAAATAGCATATAATACAGATGAAGCAAATAATATTAGTATTAGGGATGAAGATAATAATAAAAACGAGATAAGTAATGAAAGAAATATTAATATTGGTATTAATAATGATAACGTTTATGTAAAACAAGAAGAGTTAGAGAAAGAAAAAGAAAATACCAAAAAGAAACCACATAGAAAAAATCAATTATTATTATCAGAAGAACAAATAAAAGAGTATGAAGAACAACATAAAAATAAAAAAAATAAGAATAAAGAGTAATAGAATAATAAAATAACAGAATAAAATATGATAAATAATAGAGTAATAAGATGAAGTGTATGTATTATATAATTTTAAGTTGTTAACTTTTAGGCTAAAACCTAAAATATAATAAATATAAGTAGAAAAAACTTAAGTAATGAAAGGAGCAATTAAAATGACTTATTCAAAAGAATTAGAAGACATGTGCTATGTTCGTAAAGGAGTAGACCACGGACCAGCACCAATACCAGAAGAAGGAAAATGGGTAAAAGCAAAAGAAATAAAGGACATATCAGGACTAACACATGGTGTTGGATGGTGTGCACCTCAACAAGGAGCTTGTAAATTAACATTAAATATTAAAGATGGAATTATACAAGAAGCTTTAATAGAAACAATCGGATGTTCTGGAATGACACATTCTGCAGCAATGGCAGGAGAAATATTAACAGGAAAAACAATTCTAGAAGCATTAAACACAGACTTAGTTTGTGATGCAATAAACACAGCTATGAGAGAATTATTCTTACAAATAGTATATGGAAGAAGTCAAACAGCATTCTCAGAAGGAGGACTTCCAGTAGGAGCAGGTCTTGAAGACTTAGGAAAAGGACATACATCACAAGTTGGAACAATTTATTCAAGTTCTTTAAAAGGACCAAGATACTTACAATTAACAGAAGGATATATCCTAGAATTAGGATTAGATAAAGATGATGAAATAATAGGATATAAATATGTTCATTTAGGAAAAATGATGGATAATATCAAAAAAGGAATTGATCCAAAAGAAGCAATTGAAAAGGCAACAGGAACATATGGAAGATTTGACGAAGCAGTAAAAACAATAGATCCAAGAGAGGAATAATGTCGCTATTTAGGACGTTTCCTTTGCACACATTTTGTTGCTATTTAGGACACAATCTTGGAAAATAAAAATAATCTAATTAATAGGAGGAAATAAAATGGCAGTAACATTTGAAAGTTATGAAAGAAGAATAGACCAAATAAAACCAGTTATGGAAAAATACGGAATAAAGGATTTTGAAGATAGCCTAAAAATATGTACAGATAAAGGTTTTAATCCTTATGAAATTGTAAAAGGAGTTCAACCAATTTGTTTTGAAAATGCA
>CALXCH010000089.1 GCA_944386735.1 uncultured Clostridia bacterium | reverse complement strand
ATAACAGAAGAAATATTCCAAAGATGCGCAATGAAAGTTTGTGGAACAACTAAAATAACATATCAAGGAACAGAAATTGAATTAGGTGGAAAATGGAAAAGAATCAGTATGATAGATAGTATAAAAGAAGTAACTGGAGTTGATTTTAATACTATTAATACTGATGAGGAAGCAGTAGAATTAGCTAAAGAAAGAAATATTGAGATTCCAAAAGGAAAAGAAACAAGAGGAAATGTAATTAGTTTATTCTTTGATGAAGATGTTGAAAAGACATTAGTACAACCAACATTTATATATGATTATCCAATAGAAATATCACCACTTGCTAAAAAATGTAAAGATGATTCTAGGTTAACACAAAGATTTGAGGTATTTATTGATGGACGTGAATATGGAAATGCATTCTCAGAATTAAATGATCCAATAGACCAATATGAGAGATTTAAAGAGGAAATAAGAGCAAGAGAAAATGGTGATGATGAAGCAGGAATGATGGATGAAGACTTCGTTATGGCTCTTGAATATGGTATGCCACCAACAGGAGGAGAGGGAATAGGAATAGATAGACTTGTAATGCTTTTAACAGATTCAGCATCAATAAGAGATGTATTATTATTCCCAACGATGAAACCAATAGAAAAATAATAGACTAAAGTTGCTATGTTTTTAATAAAAGTAAAGGAGTTAAGTAATGATAGATTTTACAAAAGCAACGGAAGAATTAAATAATTATAGAGGGTCTGAAAAGAAAAAAACATTAATTTATAATAATAAAAGATATTTAGTTAAGTTTCCAGACCCTATAAGAGAAAAAAATAAAAATATATCATACATTAATAATGCTTTTTCAGAATATATAGGAAGTAATGTGTTTAAAATAGTTGGATTTAGGGTACAAAATACTATATTAGGAACATATGTATATAATGGAAAAGAAAAAATTGTATGTGCTTGTGAGGATTTTACAGATGGAAATCATGTTTTATACGAATTTAAAAGTTTAGCATTAAGTGTAAATCCAGATAAGAAAATAGAGACAGAATTGTCAGATATCATAGGTGTTATAGAAGAAATAAAGAATTTAACAAAAATGAACATTATAATTACGGATAATATAAAAGAAAAATTTTGGGATATGTTTATAGTTGATAGTTTAATTGGCAATACGGATAGACATAATGGTAATTGGGGGCTTTTAGTAAATGCAAGAAGTGATAAAGCAGAATTTTCACCGATATATGACTGTGGTTCATGTTTAAATTCAACTTTATCTGATGAGGAAATTGATAAAATAAATGATGTGGAAATTAAAAACTTAGCAATAAATTGTTATTCTTGTATAAAAGAAAATGGAAAGAAAATAAATTATAAGACTTATATAAAAAGCTTAAAAAATAAGGATTGCAATAATGCATTATTAAGAATTTTTACAAAAATAGACTTAGATAAAATAAATAAATTCATTGATAATATATCATGTATACCCAATTATAGAAAAGAATTTTACAAAAATATAATTAATTTAAGATATAAAATATTAGAAGAAGCTTATAAAAAATTAAAATAAAAGGCGGATACAAAGGAGAGAGTATGTTTAATTTTTCATTTGATAGAAGAACTTTATATATAGTAATTGCGATATTAGTATTAATATCATTAGCTAGCCTTTTGGCTAATCCTGGAGAATTATTCTTAACATTATTAGGAATACCAGGAGTGCTAGTAGCAATTACATTCCATGAATTTGCACATGGTATAACAGCATATATGCTAGGAGATAATACAGCAAAAAGTGAAGGAAGATTGAGTTTAAATCCATTTGCACATTTAGATCCAATAGGAACATTAATGCTATTATTTGTTGGTATAGGTTGGGGAAAACCAGTACATGTAAATCCAAGTAATTATACAAGAAAGATTTCAATGGAAAAAGGAGAAGCAATAGTATCTGCTGCAGGACCTCTAATGAATATAATTCTTGCATTCGTATTTGGAATTATATATTATGTAATAGAAAAATATGCAGGAGTAACTTTCTTAAGTTCTACAGTAGGAGTTATAATAATGGCGATGATACAATCAACGATTATAACTAATGTAGGGTTAGGAGTATTTAATTTAATACCATTGCCACCATTAGATGGTTCAAAAATTATTATGCCATTTTTACCATACAAGGCTAAACAATGGTTTATAAATAATGAGCAAATATTCTATATAGTATTTATAGTAATATGGATAACAGGAATAGCAGGAAGAATAATATCACCAGCAATAGTATGGCTTGCAAATGGAATAATGAATATATGTAATTCAATAATATAGAGTTTTCGACAGGTTTTAGATGCTTTTGGTGTTTAAAGCCTGTATTAGTATAGGAAGGAAGAAAAATGAGTAAAGACATTCTAACAATGGGAATTGAATCAAGTTGTGATGAAACATCAATTGCAATAGTAAAAAATGGTAGAGAAATATTATCAAATGTAATAGATACGCAAATACCTATACATGAAAAATATGGTGGAGTAGTACCAGAGATAGCATCAAGAAATCATATAGAAGCAATATCAAGAGTATATAAAAAAGCAATTAAAGATGCTAATGTTAGTTTATCTGAAATAAGTGCAATAACACCAACATATGGACCAGGGCTAGTTGGAGCATTACTAGTTGGATTATCTTATGCGAAATCTTTAGCATTTGCAAATAATATTCCATTAGTTGGAGTAAATCATATAGAAGGTCATATTGCAGCAAATTATTTAACTTATAAAGAATTGGAACCACCATTTTTATGTGTAATGATGTCAGGAGGAAACACACAAATAATTAATGTAAAAGATTATACTAAATTTGAAGTTTTAGGTAAGACAAGAGATGATGCAATAGGAGAAGCTTTTGATAAAGTTGCAAGAGTGGTAGGGCTTGGGTATCCTGGAGGACCAAAAGTAGACAAGTTAGCTAAAGAAGGAAAGCCAAGTATTGAACTTCCAAAAACACATTTTGCAGAAGAAACATTAGACTTTAGTTTTAGTGGAATAAAAACAGCAGTAATAAATTTACATCATAAAGAGCCTGATATAAATAAAGCAGATTTATGTGCAAGCTTTGAAAAAAATGTAACGGATACTTTAATGGAACATGTAAAAAGAGCAATAGAGATGACTGGAGTAAAAAAGATTAGTTTAGCAGGAGGAGTATCTGCAAATTCATATATAAGAGAAGCATTTAAGGCATTAGAAGAAGAGAAAATAAAAGTATATATGCCAGATTTAAAATTATGTACAGATAATGGAGCAATGATAGCAGCAGCAGGATATTATAATTACATAAATGGAAAAAGAGATGGACTAGAATTAAATGCTGTGCCAAATTTGAAAATTAACTAAAGAAAGGAATAAAAAATGGGAGAAAGTGAAAAGAAAATAAAGGAAAAAGCTGAAGAAGTAGATCAAACAGATATAGATTATAAAAAAGATTTTCATAAAAAGTGGCTTATTATTATAATTGGTATCATCGTAGTAATTGTTGCAGGAGTAATGGTGTTTAATTTTAGTAAAAGGAATAGTAAGGAAGCAAAAGCTAAAGAGTTGTTTGGAGATGAATATTGTGATTCTATTTTACATATGGCAACAAGAGATTTAGTAGAACATACATGTAGTATCTGTGGAGCAGAATTTCAGGATTCTAGTATGAGAGCTGATATATGTGATAAGTGTGCAAAAGAATTATGCCGTTGTAATTTTTGTGGCAAGAAATTAAGTGGGGATGTAGAAGAACAAAGAAATGAATTATTAGGAGAGTAGTAAATGATTTATACAATTCGGAGATTTACATTTATCTTTTAAAGAAAATAAGCCAATGAGTATATTTGGAGAAAATTGGAGTGGACATGATGAAAAGATAAAAAAAGATTGGCTAGAAAAGGTAAATAATGAAGATTTAGTAGTATTACCAGGAGACTTTTCTTGGGCTATGTATTTAAAAGATACGGATGAAGATTTTAAATATTTAAATAAATTGCCAGGTAAAAAGTTGTTACTTAAAGGTAATCACGATTATTGGTGGAATACATTAACTAAAATGAGAGAATTTTTACAGGAAAATAATTTTAATAATATAGATTTTCTTTATAATAATTCTTATGAATTTGAGGGAAAAATAATTGTTGGAACAAGAGGATGGACAATATCAGAAGAAGTAGAAGATATTAGATTATTTAAAAGAGAAGCTATGAGATTAGAATTATCTGTTCAAGATGGAATAAAAAAATATGGGGAGAATAAAGAATTTATTGCATTTACACATTATCCACCAATAACAAAAGCTACTCTAATTAATAATGAATTAAATGATATGTTAAGAATATTAATGAAATACAATATAAAAAGATGCTATTATGGACATTTACATAGTAACTCCATAAAAGAAGCAGTAGAAGGAGAACATTTTGGAATTACTTTCAAGCTAGTTAGTGCAGATGGATTAGATTTTAAATTGTTGAAAATATCTTAAAAATAGAATAGAAATATAGAAAAATCCTTAAAAATAAAGGAGCAATTATGATAGATTTAAATAAAGATGTAAAATATATTAAAGGAGTAGGACCTAATAGAGTTCTACTTTTAAATAAACTTCGGAATATTTACATTAAAAGATTTAATTACATATTATCCAAGAACCTATGAAGATAGAAGTAAACCTAAGTACTTGTGTGATTGCGTGGATGGTGAAGAGGTTTTAGTAGAAGCGGTTGTGTGTAGTAGACTAAATAATATTAGGCTAAGAGGAAAAACTATGCAAAGATTATTAGTTAGAGATGAAACAGACTCTTGCTTAATTACATGGTTTAATCAGCCATATTTAAAAGATAAATTTGTTGTAGGACATAAATATAAGTTCTTTGGAAAAGTAAGTAAAAAGACAGGAAAAGTAACATTTAATTCACCTGTATTTGATACAGAAGATAGAATTCAAAACACAGGAAGAATTATACCTATATATCCACTAACATATAATCTTTCACAAAATCAATTAAGAAAAATAATGGAAGCGGCTATAAAGGAAGTATATGGTAATTTACCGGAAACACTACCAGAATATTTATTAAAAGATTATAATTTAGAAAATATAAATGATGCAACTAAACATATACATTTTCCAGAAGAATTTAAAGACTTTAATATAGCAAGAAAAAGATTAGTATTTGAAGAATTATTATCAGTGCAATTAGCACTTTTAGAACTAAAAAATAGCTACAATAATGATATAAAAGGTATTGAATTTAGTAAAGATGCTAAAATGTCAGATGTAATAAACACATTACCTTTTAAATTAACAAAAGCACAGTTAAGAGTATTAGAAGAAATAGATAGTGATATGGAAAGTACTAAAAATATGAATAGATTACTACAAGGAGATGTAGGTTCTGGAAAAACAGTTGTAGCAATGTGTGCAGCATATAAGGCAGTAAAGTCAGGATACCAAGCAGCAATAATGGCACCAACAGCAATTTTGGCTACTCAGCATTTAGAAAATTTCAATAACATTTTAGGAAAATTAGGAATAAGATGTGAACTATTAATATCAGGAATAACAAAAAAGAAAAAAGAAGATATATTAGAAAGATTAAAAAATGGGGAAATAGATATTTTAATTGGAACACATGCATTAATAGAAGATAATGTAGTATTTAAAAACTTAGGGCTAGTTGTAACAGATGAGCAACATAGGTTTGGTGTAAAACAAAGAACAAAAATAGCAGAAAAAGGAGAAAATCCAGATGTGCTAGTAATGACAGCAACACCAATACCAAGAACCTTAGCATTAATATTATATGGAGATTTGGATATATCAATAATAGATGAATTACCACCAAATAGAAAGAAAATAGAAAC
>CALXCH010000088.1 GCA_944386735.1 uncultured Clostridia bacterium | reverse complement strand
ATTTTCTGTTACTGTATAAGAATATTCATTTCCATCTTTATCATATTTTGGTAAGTTAGTAAATGTATATGACCAATTTTCACTAGCATCTGCTGATACTTCTTGACTAATGTATGTTTCTCCATTTCTTAATAGATTTACAGTAATAGTATCTGGTCTTATTTCATACTTATCATCATAATCGTCCCATGTTTTTGTTCCACTAATATTTGTTGTTTCTAATGTATTTGTTATGTTTATTCCATCTGCTGTATTTGTTGTAGTATAAGTATATCCATTTACTTTATTTTCTGTTACTGTATATGTATATTCATGTCCTTGTGCATCATATTTTGGTAAATCTGTAAATGTATATTCCCAACCGTTTTTAGCTGTTAGTTCTACACTATCACCAAATTTTTCTTCATTTCTTAATAGATTTACAGTAATAGTATCTGGTCTTATTTCATACTTATTATCAAAATCACTCCAAGATTTAGTTACTTTAACATTTGTTTTTTCCAATGTATTTGTTATGTTTATTCCATCTGCTGTATTTGCTGTAGTATAAGTATATCCATTTACTGTATCTTCACTTACTGTATATGTATATTCTTGTCCTTGTGCATCATATTTTGGTAAATTTGTAAATGTATACTCCCAACCGCTTTCTTTTGTTAGTTCTACACTATCACCAAATTTTTCTTCATTTCTTAATAAATTTACAGTAATAGTATCTGGTCTTATTTCATACTTATTTTCAAAATCATTCCATGTTTTAGTTACCTTAACATTTGTTGTTATTAATGAATTTGTTATATTTGTTCCTGTAACTTGTGTACTATATCCATTTACAGAATTTTCTGTTACTTCATATTGTGCAAGTGTTGTTCCATCTGCTTCATATTTTGGTAAACCTGTAAATGTATATGTCCATTTTCCATCGCTATTTACTTTTACTTCTTGACTTTGTAAAACATTAGTTGTTCCTTTTTTAACTACATTTACAATAATGCTTTCTGGTCTTATTCCATATTTATTGTCATAATCGTTCCATGTTTTTTCTCCACTAACACTTGTTGTTTCTAATGTATTAGTAATGTTAGTTCCATTAATTTCTGTAGTATATCCAGTTACAGAATCTTCTCTTACTGCATAAGTAAATTTATTTCCATCTTTATCATATTCTGGTAAATTTGTAAATGTATATGACCAATTTCCATCTTTATCTGGTGATATAATTTTGCTAGTAATTTTATTTCCATTTCTACATAAGTTTACTGTTATGCTTTCTGGTCTTGTTCCATATTTATTATTAGAATCATTCCATGTTTTTGTTATAGTAACTTCTGTTGTCTCTGTTGAATTTTCTATATTCATTCCATCATATCTTGGTGTATATCCTGTTACAGTGTCTTCACTTACAGTATAAACAGCTAATGAGCCATCTGTATTATATTTTGGTATACCAGTAAATGTATATTGCCAATTATTATCTGCTGTTACTACTTTACTATCTATTTTTTGACCATCTCTTAGTAAGTTTACAGTTATACTTGTTGGTCTTGTAGTATAATATGCACCAAGATCATCATTCCAAGTCTTTATTCCTCTAACACTTGTTGTTTCTAATGTGTTTGTAATATTTACTCCATTAGTCGTTGTATCATATGTAGTAGTATATCCATTTACAGAAATTTCTTTTACCTCATATGTATATGCTTTTCCTTCTTCATCATATTTTGGTAAATTTCCAAAAGTATATGACCAATTATTTGTAGCTGAAATAGCTTTACTATCAATTTGTGTTCCATTTCTTAATAGATTTATAGTAATAGTATCTGGTCTTGTACCATATTTATTATCTTGGTCATTTACCCATGTTTTTGTTACTGGAATACTAATATATTCTTGTTTTTGGTTTACTATTTCTACATCTTTTCCGTCTTGTGTAAGTCCTACACTTCCTGCATTTCCTTCATAAGTAACATTAGTAACTGCTAACTTACCTTCTTGGTTTTCACCAATTGTTATAATAATATCTCCATCTAATTTAATATATGAATCAGGTGTATATAGTTCTCTTAGACGATATGTTCCTTTACCCATTTTGCTTAATGTAATCTTTCCATCATTACCTGTTACAGGTGTTCCAACTACATTTCCTTGTTCATCAAAAAGTACAAATTCTACACCACCAAGTGGAGTATTTCCTTCATTATTTTCTCCATATTTTAATATAGAAAAACTAATTCCAGTGTCAGAAGCACCTGAAACAGCAGAACTATTTTGCATTTCAAACTCTTCTTCTACTTTACTTGTTGTATTTCCTACTCCTTTGATCTCTGCTAAATTTGTAATATCTACCTTTCCTGTTCCAATTACAAGACAATTATAAGTAATTTTAAAATGTGTTTCATCTGGTAAATTACTAATAGTAACAATATCTTCACCATTATCTCCAGTAGTATGTGTTACTGTATAACCCTCAACTTCTATGTCATATTCTTGTGTTGCATCATTATACTCATAAATCTTTAATGTATTATCTAAAAAGTCTAGACTCTTAGACATTGTATCAACAACTGTTAATGTACCATCATTAGGTAGAAAATCTCTTTTAGCTTCATTTACAACAATATCAAATATAGCTATATTTGTATTGTTCCCGAATTCTCTATAAGTTTTTTCTAAATTTACTGGAAGTCTTATGTCAAAATCATCACTTACAATATCAGAATAACCACCTACATTATTAGCTCCTACTACTGTTATTGTGTTTGTTACAGTTCCTCCTAAATATTGTTCTAATGTATTATTGTTATCACTTCCATCTATTACAAGCGCATCAGCTAATGGAACATCATATTCAATATGTACTAAAGCTGTTTCACTAATATTCCATCTACTACTACTTTCATTTTGGCTAGAAGTATTAAACAATATATACATTCCACCATCAGCTAGATATTTTATAGAATATGTATATGGTGCAGAACTATCATTTTTACTATTAACAAATGTTATTTCTTCTCCACTTTCAGTTGTTGCTGTTATTCTTAAACTTTTTTCAAAAGCATCAACAAAACTTCCATAATTCACATTATATTTATTGTTATTTTTAGCAATATTTGTTACATCTTTTAGATATAAAACTTGTCCATTATAAGATTTTGGTATACTCATATCTATACCATAAGATATAGTATCAGTATTTTTGTCAAATGATCCATGTTTATTTATCTCTGGTCTTACACCGTCAATTGTAACATTTCCAGTAGTTTCAACATTTTGACCTATTATTGTTCCTTTAACAGTATTTCTAAAGAAACTTGTTGACACATATTCACCATCAACTTTTTCAGGTGCTTCAAAATATGTATAATAATAGATTTCTGCTTTATAATAAACTTTATCAGATGGTATTGTATAATAAAATTCATTACCATTTATCTCTACTGATTCTGCTAGTGATTTATTTAGAGTTGTAGCATTACCATTTTTCTCATATAAAATAATTGTGCATGGTAAATCCGTTGCGTAACTTAAATCACCACCTAAAGTGTCAGTTAGTCTTATTCCACCAATAGGACTATATCCATCTCCAAGATTAATAGCCCATTTAATAACATCTTTTTCATTATTTAATTCTGGATCTCCAGCGTTTATAATTGTTCCTGATTTATTTATTACCACATCATGTATACTTACTGTTTCATCATCAGTATCACTTACTTCTTTATTATTGCTATCTGTACCTTTTACAGTTACAGTGTTTTTAGCATCAAGATTAACAACTCCATCGCCTGCAAAAGCTGAATCTTTTAATTTTACTGTATAATTTACTTTTATTTGTGTTTGATCTGGCACAGTTTCTCCATCAGGTGTAAGATTTAATATAAATCCGTTACCAGTTGCTGTTACATAACTTGAAGAACCTGGATCAGGAATAGTAAATGTTTTTATAGTTTCATTTAGATATTCATAACTAATAGTGATAGGCTTACTAGTATCTAATTCAAGATTTGAGTCCATGTTATCTTCTAAGTATAAAGGTTTCATATCTCCATAATTTATAACTTCTACATTGTAATTTATAGTATGTGTATCTATATCGTACTTACTACCACTTTCATTAATTTCTGCACTTTTATTTACAACTATATCATGTTGTTCTATAAAAGTAACATTAATTACAATATTATCTCCAAACTCAATTGGTATTTGTTCTCCATATGATGTTGATTTAAAATTTGAATCAAAGTTAAGAGTTAAACTAACATTTTCATAATTATCAATATACCAATTATCAGTAGGATTATTATCTAAATCAACATGGTCCCATTCAATTGTAACTAATCCATCTGTAGTAATTGAATATGTTCCAACTTTCATTTCAGCACCATCGTTACCTACTGCCTTAATTTCTTGACCATAAATATTTTGTAAAACTTTTATTTCTTCTGGTAATTGATATGTCATTTGATTATAAGAATTTAATCCAAACTGCTTACCGCCTTCTACTTCATTAAATTCTAATTGAATTTGATAAGTTTCATTTACATTAAGTTCTCCTGTTACAGGCTCACCGTTTTGAAGAATTTGAGCACTAGTAATAAAGTCTCTTAAGTCACTTGACTTGTTAGAGTCTTCATTTTCATTATTTTGAGTACTTAATGTATTTATTGCAGTTAATGTACTCATTGTGCTAACTGCACTACTTTTTTGTTCTTCTTGCTCATTTTCATTGTTATTTACAATTTCGTTTTTAGAATCTTCTTCTTGAATATTCTCTGTATTCTCTATTTCCGTAGCTTTCTCACTACTTACCTCATTGGTATCTTTACTAATTGTATCTTTCGTAATCTCATTTGCTTTAGTTTCTTCTTTTTCTTCTGTCTCTAGGCTTTCCTGAGAAATTTCATTATTTTCTTTAGCATAGGCATAAACTTCTCCTATAGGCATATATGCAGTAACTAAAATTACTACAATAAACCATATTAGAAGCTTTTTTAAGTTTTCTTTTAATGTACTTTTCAAGTAAACTCCCCCACTTTCTAAAAATTTTATTATAATCCTCTCTTCCCTACGGAAATAGTAATTTTGTATCTTGTGAGTTTGTTTATATCATATTTATTGTAAAATGTCAATATTTTGCTGTGTATTATGTATACTTTTAAGTTTTTTTCACTTTTTTTACAATTATGTTACATTTGTAATTTTTTTCTATAAAACCTTGTTTATTTTTTTATTTGTGATAAAATATGATATATGTGTAAACAATATATTAAGGAGTGGATTTTTAAATGAAGAAAAAGATTTTTTTAGGTTTATTTTTAATATTGATTTTAGTTGCAAACATTTCTATGGCTTCTTATAGTACAGTTCAAATGGAAGTTGTAGAAGAACCTGTTTGCACTATACAAATTGGAGAAAACTCAAGTTTTGAGAAAAAATTAATTGAAAAAGATTTAACTAACAAAGAAGTTACTATTCAATTACAAGTTACTAATAATGATAAAGCTGCCAAACCAACTGGTGAACTTATGTTAGTTCTTGATAACTCAGATAGTATGAATGAACATATTGAAGAAAATAATGACCAATCACCTACTAGAAAAGATCTTATATTTGAATCAGCAAAAACTTTAGTTTCTAATTTATTAGAAGATAATGATGATTTACAAGTAGGAATTGTTGGTTTCTCAAGTAATGTAGATTCTCAGCAAGAAGCTAGTTTAGCTGATGCAAACTTAGTATCAAGTTTAAGTACTAATGCTTCTGCATTAACTTCTGCAATTGATAACATAGAAGCAAATGGACCAAGAACAGACTTAGATGCTGGTATTACTTTAGCAAGTCAACAATTTACAAATAATGCTAGTAACAAATATATGATTGTTTTAACCGATGGTGTACCAAATATAGCTCTTGGATATAATAATCCTTATTACTCTGATGATGTAAT
>CALXCH010000087.1 GCA_944386735.1 uncultured Clostridia bacterium | reverse complement strand
AAGATATACATAACAGATAATAACGGAACACAATTAACATATACAATTTATGATAAATTTGAAACAACACCAGAAGATACTTCATTCTATCAAAGAGATACAGCAGGAAGACCAGAAGTAACTTTATCAACATGTACAGATGATAGTAGTGCAAGATTAATTATCTTAGCAAGAGTTGAAGGATAAGGCAAAATATAAGAATGAAATATAAAATAGAGGAATTTATAAAAATTCCTTTATTTTTTTTTCTATTTTGTATATAATAGGAAAGAAATAAAAAGCAAATAAGAGGTGCTAAAATGAATAGGAAAGAAGCTAAAGAAAGAATAGAGAGTTTAAGAAAACAGACAGAATATTATGCAAATAAATATTATGATGAAGATAAACCAGAAATATCAGACTTTGAATATGATATGTTAATGGTAGAATTACGTAACTTAGAAAAAGAATATCCAGAATTTAAATCAAAAGATTCTTTAACGGAAAAAGTTGGTGGACATGTAAAAGAAGGATTTGAAAAAGTAACACATGAAGTACCATTACAAAGCCTACAAGATGTATTTAGTTTAGAAGAAGTAGATGATTATATCAGAAAAATAAATGAAAAGGCAGAAGAAAATAAAATAAAGAATAGAAGATATGTAGTAGAAACAAAAATAGATGGATTATCATCAGCATTAGAGTATAAACAAGGAAAATTTATACGAGGAGCAACAAGAGGAAATGGACTGGTTGGAGAAGACGTAACTGAGAATTTAAAAACAATAAAAACAATACCTATGGAATTAAAAGAAAAAATAGATATAATAGTACGTGGAGAAGTATTTATATCCAAAAAAGACTTTGAAAAAATGAATAAAGAAAGAGAAGAAAAAGACGAAGAACTATTTGCAAATGCAAGAAATGCAGCAGCAGGTTCTTTAAGGCAATTAGATAGTAGAATAACGGCCAAGAGACCACTAGATATTTATATATTTAACGTACAAAAAATAGAAAATAAAGAATTTAATTCACATTTTGAAGAATTAGAATATTTAGCGAAGTTAGGATTTAATGTAAATCCTGTTCGTATTCCTTGTAATAATGAAAAAGAAGTAGAAGAAGCAATAAAGAAAATAGGAGAGGAAAGAGAAAAATTAACATTTGATATAGATGGAGCAGTTGTAAAAGTAGATGATTTAAAATTTAGAGAAATTTTAGGGACAACAGCTAAAACTCCAAGGTGGGCAATAGCATATAAATATCCACCAGAAAGAAAAGAAACAAAAGTAAAAGACATAGTTTGTCAAGTAGGAAGAACTGGTGTAATAACTCCAATGGCAATACTAGAGCCAGTAAGAGTTGCAGGATCTACAATATCAAAAACAACACTTCATAATGAAGATTTTATAAAAGAAAAAGGCTTAAAAATAGGAGATACGGTAGTAATACAAAAAGCAGGAGATGTAATACCTGAAATAGTAGAAGTAAAGAAAAATAAGAGAACAGGAGAAGAAAAGAACTTTGAAATGCCAAAAGTATGTCCTGTATGTGGAGCAGAAGCGGTAAGAGAAGAAGGAGAAGCAGCGGTAAGATGTACAGGAATAGAATGTCCTGCAAAATTATATAGAAACTTAGTACATTTTGCATCAAGAGAAGCAATGAATATAGATGGACTAGGAGAGGCAATAATAAAACAATTACTAGATAGAGGATTAATTCATAATATGGCAGATATATATACTTTAAAGCTTGAAGATATAGCATCACTTAAGAAAAATGGAACAAAGTTTGCACAGAATTTAATTGATAGTATAAATAGAAGTAAGCAAAATGATTTATATAGACTAATAACAGCATTCGGAATAAGACATGTTGGAACAAAAGCATCAAAGATATTAGCAAAGAGATATAAAACAATGGATAGATTAATGGAGGTTACATCAGAAGAATTAGCAATGGTAGAAGATATTGGACCGATAGTTGCAAATAGCATAAGAGAATTTTTCTTACAAGATCAAACAATAGATTTAATAAAAAGGCTAAAAGAGGCTGGAGTTAATATGAAATATCTAGAAGAAGAAGGAGAAGACAATAGATTTGAAGGAAAAACATTTGTATTAACAGGAACACTTGAAAAATATACAAGGGGAGAAGCAAGTAATATAATAGAAAAATTCGGAGGAAAGACATCTAGTTCAGTATCTAAAAAAACAGATTATGTATTAGCAGGAGAAGAAGCAGGAAGTAAATTAACAAAAGCACAAAACTTAGGAGTAAGAATCTTAACAGAGGAAGAATTTGATGAACTAATAAAATAATGTCGCATTGGGGACGTTTCCTATGCACACAAAATGTCGCAAAAGAAACGTCCCTATGAGGACATTTTGTCGCATTAGGGACACATCTTTAAAAATATAAGGAGGATATATGGAAGATTATACTTTTGAAAAAATGTGGGTAGATTTAAGAGATGGATATCAAATATATTATACATATGTGGGAAATAGATATTTATTATTTAAAACAGCAGATAATTGCTATACACAAAAATTAATATCAGCACATAAGAAAAATCCACAACCACGTATGCTTATGCTAACATTAAAAAGAGTAAAAGAGATGTTTCCACATATGGAGGATATAGAATATAAAAGAGATGATTTTTAAAAGGTGAAATAGATGGTAAATATATTTTTTTACGTAAAAGGAAAGTTTTTGGTAAGTGAATGTGAAAACAGTAAAGCAGAGAAATATGGAGATTTCTTAAATTATCCAAAAAGCCATATGGAAGTATGGGATGAAAAATATTATAAAAAATATCATGTGGATTTTGATTATTTTCCAAGAGGAAGGGTAGTATATAATGTAAAAGAAAAATGCTACTACATTTATCATGATAAATGTATAGAGGATTTAAGCAAAATATTAGAACAGTATAAAAATGATAAATATAAAATCTTAGAGGATTTTCATTATCAATGCCATAAATGTAATAAAAATTATGTTATTTAGTAAAAGGAGAAGGAAAAATGTCAGTAATAATAGATGGAAAAGCTTTAGCAAAAAAGATAAGAAGTAATTTGAAAATAGAATGTGATGAATTAAAGAAAGAAGGAATTACACCTAAACTTGCAGTTATAATGGTAGGAGATAATCCTGCATCAAAAGTATATATAAGAAATAAAAGTAGAGCATGTGATGAAGTTGGAATAGAATACCAAGAATATCTTTTAGATGAAAACACAAGACAAGAAGATTTATTAGATTTAATAAAAAGATTAAATAAAGATAAAACAG
Source organism: uncultured Clostridia bacterium (assembly GCA_944386735.1). Lineage (GTDB taxonomy): Bacteria > Bacillota > Clostridia > TANB77 > CAG-508 > CAG-269. Next base: position 2,809 of record CALXCH010000087.1, on the reverse strand, counting down.
TAAATGGAATCTTATTACAAAGTCCAATACCAGAACATTTAAATATAAATGAGGCATTTAAAACGATAACATATTTAAAAGATGTAGATGGCTTTACTCCTTCTAGTGTTGGAAAGCTTTGTATAGGAGAAGATACATTTGTATCATGTACTCCTTTAGGAGTTATAAAGATGTTTGAAGAATATAATATTGACTTAAATGGTAAAGATGTGGTAATATTAGGAAGAAGTAATATTGTAGGAAGACCACTTATACAATGCTGTTTACAAAAAAATGCAACTGTAACAGTATGCCATTCAAAAACTAAAAATTTAAAAGAACACACAAAAAGAGCAGATGTAATTATTTCTGCAATAGGTAGGCCTAAATTTGTAACATCTGATATGGTGAAAGACGGAGTAGTAATTATAGATGTGGGAACAAATAGAAATGAAGAAGGAAAATTAGTTGGGGATGTAGATTTCGAAAATGTAGAAAAGAAGGCAAGCTATATAACACCAGTTCCAGGAGGAGTTGGACCAATGACAATAGCAATGCTTATGCATAATGTAATAAAAGCAACAAAAGAACAATATAAAGAAAAAACAACGTTATAAATTAAATAAAAAATGGGGCATTATTTATTAATAATGCTCTTTTTTGTATATTAAGGAGGAATTGTATGTTAGAAGATAAAAAATATTGGGTATGGTTTAGTTTAATAAAAGGTTTAGGAAGTAAGAGAAAACAAAAACTATTAGAAATATATAAAAGTCCTAAACGAATATACAACTTAAAGAGAAGCGAATTGTTAAAAATATGTGGAATAGGAAAACAAACTGTGGATAACATTTTTAATGAGGATATAAAAGAAGCGGTTGACAAACATATTTCATATATGTGGAAAAATAATATAGATATTATTTCAATTGTGGATAAAAGTTATCCACTAAATTTAAAACAAATATATGATCCACCAATTAGTTTATATATAAAAGGAAATAAAGAAATATTAAATAATAAGGGATTAGCAATAATAGGATGTAGAGAGGCAAGTGAATATGGTAAAAAAGCTGCTAAATATTTTGGTTATAATTTATCTAAAAGGGGTATAAATATAGTGAGTGGTTTGGCTAAAGGTGTGGATAGTTATTCACATATTGGAAATTGTAAAGCAATATTAGAAGAAACTTATCCACAAAATACTAGTTATCCACATGTGGATAACAAAATTGACTGTGGAAAACCTATAGCTGTTGTAGGAAATGGATTAGATATGGTGTATCCAGCAGAAAATAAAATATTAGAAGAAAAAATAATAGAATTAGGTGGATGTATAATTTCAGAGTATCCATTAGGAACAAAACCAAATAAAATGCATTTTCCAGCAAGGAATAGAATTATTAGTGGAATGAGTAATGGCGTTCTTGTAATAGAGGCAAAAGAAAAAAGTGGAACATTAATAACAGTAGATTTTGCATTAGAGCAAGGAAGAGAGGTATATGTAGTACCAGGAAATATAAATTCTATGAATTCTGTAGGAACAAATGAATTAATAAAACAAGGTGCGAAATTAGTTACAAATTATAAAGAAATAGAGATATAGGTTGCAGTTTTTTTAAAAAGATGTTATATTTTTGTTGGGTAACAAATGAAAAGGAAGGATAGAATGGAAAGGATAAAAGAAGCAAAATTAAGAAAATATAATATGAGATTATATGCTATTTATACAACTGTAGGTTTTGATTTGTTGTTTTATTATGGAATAAAAGTGTTGTATTTATCTCAAGTAAAACATATATCAGATGCAAACATTGTATTTTTATCAACAATATATGCATTAGCATCAATTGTTAGTGTCGTAATAGCAACTATAGTAAATAATAGGACAAGCAATAGAAAGACATTAATTGTTGGTGATACATTTAATGTTATATCAGTATTAATGTTAATAATAGGGACAGATTTTTCACAGATGGCAATTGCAGAAGTGTTAAATGCAGTGGCTTTTGCTATGAAGAATATATCAAGTGGGCCAATGCTTGAAGAATCTATACCAAAAACAGATAAAAAAGATAAGATATTTACATTTATTGATGAAAAAGCATATTTTAAATATTGTATAATTTCAGCAATATCTACGGTTGTTGCAGGATATTTATATAATATAAATCCATATATTCCAATGTTTTTATGTTTGTTATTTACTATAATCTCATTAATAGTAGCGGTTAGATTTGTGGAAATAAATAAAAAAAATAAAAATAGAGATGCTAGTATGATTAAAGCTGTAAAAGATTTAAAAGAGGGCTTTATATATACAATAAAATCTAAAAGGATTAGGGCATTACTTTTATCAGTTGGATTTTTATGGGGAGTTTTCTCTTTATTTATAATATATCAAACTACTTTATTAAAAAATATGAAAGTAACAGCCCAGTATATAGGAATAATAGCAATGTTTTTAGAATTAGCTAGAGGATATGGTGGTAGATGGGCTAATCAATATAATGAAACATATAAAAATAGAACTTTGACAAATATATCAATGGTAGTTGCTACAGCATTTATTATAGCAGGTATAGGTAGTAGTTTAAATATTCCATTTGCTATGCAGTTAGTAGTTGTAATAATAGCATTTACAGTTATTAGTATCTTAAGAGGAATTTATATGGTAATATACAAAAAGTATGTTAATAATTTCTCAAATGTAAAAATTCTACCAACTATATATTCAATGACTAATTTATATTGGAATTTATCAAGAATAGTTATAACGTTTATAGGTTCATTTGTTTTAACAATAGTTGATATTAAATTTGGTATGATT
>CALXCH010000086.1 GCA_944386735.1 uncultured Clostridia bacterium | reverse complement strand
CTGGTGTAGAAGAGGGAATAACAAAAGTTGATATTCCAGAAACTATTGAGGGAAAAACAGTAACAACAATAGGGCAACAAGCATTTTACGGAAGAAATGATATAGTAATTATTACAATTCCAAATACTGTGGAATTTATAGAATTTTGGGCATTTCGAGGTTGTGAAAACATAACAGAAATAAAATTACCAAGTAGTTTGAAATCAATAGAAGGATATGCTTTTGCAGATTGTAAAAGTTTAAAAGAAATTGAAATACCTTGTAATTTAATAAGTGATGGTACTTTTGATGGTTGCACTAAACTTGAAAAAGTTACATTTACTAATAATGTAACTACTATTGGGGTAGGTGCATATTTCCAAAATTGTGTTAGTTTAAAAGAAATATATATACCAAGTAGTGTAACAAGTGTTGGTTTAATTGCTTTTGATTTAGTTAATAGTAATTTTACTATATATGGTGATTATAATTCTTATATAAGGCAATATTGTGAAGAAAACGGAATAAATTTTGTAGCAACAAGTGGACAACCAGAAGAAGAGCAAAAACCAAATGAAGAAGAACAAAAACCAAGTGGAGAAGAGCAAAAGCCAAGTGATGAAGAACAAAGACCAAGCGAAGAACAAGACCCACAAGGACAACAAAATGAAGAAGAAAAACAAACACAAAATAATAATAAAAACAATGATAAAACAGTAGCACCAACAAAACTACCAAAAGCACGGTTTATCAAGTATCATAATACCAATAATAATATTTGTATTAATATTAAGTATAATTTTCTATAAAAGGCAAAAATACTGGAAAGGTGTAAAATAAAGTAATAAAGCAATAGACCAAAAAATCTATTGCTTATTTTTTTTGTGGGCGCGAAGAAAAATTGAATATTTGATTTTTTAGTTTTTTATCGTTTTCGCGCCAACGATTAAGAAAAATTTTTTGCCGAAAAACGATTTATTGGTATTGACTATGTGAGAAAATCAATATAAAATAAGGCTATAAATAATTTAGACATAAACCTATAAAGGCTATGCGAATTTAAAGCAAAAACAAAATCGAATATTTTACATAAGGTTATAGGAAATAAAAATAAAAAACCTATGCAATAGAAGTAGCATGGGGAAGAGGAGAACAGAAAACAGTTGAAAATATATTTGGTTATACTATTTCAGCAGTAAAAGGAAAGCCAACAAATAGTGAATTCATCGCAATGATAGCAGATAAGCTAAGGTTAGAATTAAAGAGTGCATAGTTGTTTTTCAAGTTGTTTTTTGGGACGGGGTCAAAAAACAGCATTTACAAGGAAACTTCCAGTTTTATTAATTCGTACTAATAGAACTGGAAGTTTTTATTGTATATTATAAACATATATGCTAATATTATATGGAAAAAACATATGAAAGGCATATAAAAATATGGAAAATAGAAACATTAAAAAATCATTTGAGCCAATAGTTAATGAAAATTCAAAGATACTAATTTTAGGTAGTTTACCAAGTGATAAGTCAATTGTTGCAAGTGAATATTATGGCAATAAAACAAATCAGTTTTGGAATATAATAAGTTTGGTTTTTGAAAAACAACAAATTAATTTCAAAAATTATAATGAAAAAATAAATTTCTTAGAAAAACATAATATTGGATTATGGGATATTTATTGTTTAGCTGAAAGAAAAGGCTCACTAGATACGAATATAAAAAACGGTAAATTTAATGATATAGAAGGATTATTAAATAGATATACTAACATACAAACAATATTAGTAAATGGAAAGAAGGCAGAAGAGGCATTTAAAAGATATATGAAAAACGAGAATATATATTATAAATACAACTATGTTCCTTCTTCTAGCAGTGCAAATACAAAATATACAGTTCTAGAAAAAGTTGATTTTTGGAAAAATGCTATATTTAAATAGAAAAAAGAAAAGTAATAAAGTAATTTTAATTTTTTATTTATAAAAGGAGAAGAGTACAAACTAAAATAAGTTTGTACTCTTAAATATTATTGAATCAAATCGGTGTCAATGATTTCAAAGTTAGCTCTATGAATATATAGAGCTTTACCATCAACCATTAACTTAGTCATCTTAGGCAAATCATCAGGAATCTCCCAGTATACATCATCGCCACTATAAGCGCAAATAGGAACACCAAGTTGTGATTGAATCACGACAACTCTTGATTTACCAAAGTAGTTTTTGAAATTATTAATTACTTTGGAAATAGATGTTAGTTCAGACAATCCGCTAGAATCACTATCTACATCAGTTAGACTAAATTCAACATCTGGTTTAAGCCCTTCCTCTGCAAAAATAACTGTGTTACCACAGGCTTCAATCTCCTTGCCATCAATTGTGATTGTGATAACAGAAGAAAGAGAAGAAGTGCTATCACCATTTGAATCGACGCCATCTGCTACGTAATTTCCATCGATGTCGACCTTTTTACCAGAAGCAGTAAAAAATTTAGCACCATAGTTATCGTAGAAGTCAGCAGTGTAAGCTACTCCGATTAAGCTACCTTTAAAAGAGTTTAATTGACTCTCGATGAAAGCACAGCCAGAAAGTATCACTACTATAGCGACTACTGATATTGCCGAAATTGCCAATAATACCCGTTTTTTCTTCATGATTAACTCCTATCCTATAAAAAGTTTTTTACTTTGTTGCAAATTATCTATGTTGAAAAAATTAGGATAATAAAGCAACATATATATATTTTAGCAGATTTTACATAAAAAATCAAACTGTAGAAATTTGACAAAAAATATATAAAAGTGATATTATATATAAATAAAATTTTACAGAAGAGTGTGGTGAAAAAATACTAAAGTTTATAAGAAGGGAGCGTAAAAACCACTTCCTTTTTGGGAGGTATGATATAAGCGAGTAGTTTTTGAGATTGGTAAAATTATATTGCTTCATAAAAATATTAGATTTTGATATAATAAACCTCAAAAGAAATTCTAAAAGAATTAGAAGTAAAATCTAAAAAAGAATGTCTAAAATATATAGAAGCATTATTAAAAGATAATAATAACTTATTTAAAGACCTAAAAAGGTATATAAAGAATTTAAAGTAAATGTTTGTAAATGATAGTGCCTGTTTTGTAAAAACGGAAAAAGTAAAATTTGCAAAAACTGTTGATTTGTGGTAAAATAAAGATTGCAGGTATTTATAGGATTGGATTTGAATTAATTTCAAATCTAGGAAAAAGAAGGAGAAATAATGAGTCAAAAAACTCCTATTTACTATTTGAAGAATTTTTCTTCTGTAGTGGAAATGCTTGATGCGCTCAAGGAAAAGGTTGTAGAGATGAAAGAATCTCTTCAAAATATGTGGAAGGTCGATTTTGTTGAAACGCAGATTACAGAAAATGAAGCATATGCAATTATACATTTGAGCGAGAAGTAATAATAAAGCCCTTACTATTTATTAGTAAGGGCTTTATTATTGAATATAAAAATCAAAAAAATTATTGAAAAAAAATAGATGTTCTAATATAATATTAATAACTAATACAAAAAAATTATAAATGTCATTTTTTATTATTAATATAAAATTCGATTAAAATACTAAAAAAATGTATAAATTGACCTTTAGGGCTAAATATGTTATAATTATATATGGAGGGGAGGGAGTGCAGATGAAATTAAAAAGTAAAAAATTAATTGCGGTTGCGATTATGTGTATATTTTTAATAGAATTGTGTACGGTATCGTATGCTGGCTTCCTAGATGGAGTTAGAGGAGAGAGTGGATATAGTCCACCACCACCTACACCACATGATGCGCCACAAACTACACCGTCAACACCATCAACTCCTTCTGAGAGCGGACCATCAATTCCAACAGAAATAAAATGTTATACATCAATTTCAGGAAATGTATATGAAGATTTAGGATATACATTAGGTACTGCTGGAAGTGATGATACAAGAGACAATGATAACCCAATAGAAGGTGTAACTGTAAATTTAATGAGTGGAGGAAGTGTTGTTAGTTCACAAGTAACAGGAGCAGATGGTAGTTATGAGTTTAGACCATCACCAGGAACTTATTCTCTACAATTTGTTTATGGAGATACATCAAATATAAATAAAAGTAATACAGCTTTAATGCAAAAAGCATTAAAATATAATGGACAAGATTATATTACAGTAAGTGCACCTGGACAAGAAGAATATTTAGACACAGAAAAAATAGAAATTGAACAAAGTGGAAAAGGAGCATTACAATTCTTTATAGCACTTGACTGTTCTTACAGTATGCGTTATACAAATGTAGAATATAATGGAGAAACTAGAAGTAGGTTAGATTTAGCAGTAGAAGCAGCAAAGGAATTATGCCAAACATTAGTAGATAGTGGTGATAATATTTATATAGGTTTAGTATTCTTCTCTGGAACTAACTATAGAGCTGTATCATTAACAAAAGATTTAAACTTACTAAATTCAGCATTAGATGATATAAATAGTAATGGTTGGCAAACAGCAAATACTAATGTAGTAGGAGCATTAGATAAAGTATATGAATCATATTATAATAATACTGATGACTCAAATAGATATGTAGCAATAATATCAGATGGTGTTCCAACATCAGATGGTAATACAGAAACGTATACTGATGATTCAGATGCTACAATATATAGTAAATTGGATACAATTTCAGAAACTACAGCAGCAAAATTAGATGAACTTTTGGGTAATGGTGTAAAAATAATATCATTAATTACTAAATCAGATGATCCTACAGAAGACGAATATGTACAAAAAATATTTAATGGAAATCATTCAACAATATTTCAACCAATAGAAGATGGTTATAAAACAGTAGATATAATACAAGAAGCATTAAAAGATTATTTAATAGAACATACAGAGGAAAAACATTATAGTTCAAGTCATATAGTATTAGCAGGATATGAAGATGCAGACAGGAGAGCAGAAGTAGATTCACAATTTGACTTAATGAATTATGATAATACAATAATGTTTGACCAAATAGAAAATTATAATTCAGCTGATGTAGCACAAGAATTAAGCGACAAGACATATATGGTAGTAAATGGTGGAGAAAATTATACAATTACATCAGTACCTAATCCAAGCAGAATAGAAATAACAGAAACAGATCCAGATACTGGGGAAACAAAGGTAGTAAAAATAATACAATATGTAGAGGCAGCGTATTCAGGAAGAAACTTAGTGTTAGCACAAAGACCAGGATTCTCATTAGTAACAAGTATAACAGCAACTGGATTAAGAGTAATATTAGGAAATGGACAACAACTAGGTGCTCAAACAGTAGAGCCAGGTTCAGATTTCCCAATTATACAAACACTAGATAAAGAACTTGCACAAGGTACTACACTTCAAATAGAATATACAGTAAGTATAAAAAATGACTCATCTATACAATGTGATTACTTAGAACTTATAAATTATTTACCAACAAAATTTGTGTATGATCCAAATATAAAATTAATAACAGGAGAAGGAACGAATGCAGATTCAGGTTGGGAAAGTGTATCGTTAGATGATTTATTAGCACAAAATCTGGTAACACAAGAAACAGTAGATAAGTTTAGCTTAAACTCAGCATTGAAAATAACACTAGATAATAATGGACAAGGTGAAAATGGATTTTACATAGCACCAGGTGGAGAATATAATATAAGATATGTTGTAACTAGAATGATAGGAAGTTTAAATGATATAGACAATCCAGATTTTGGAATTGCATCAGAAGTACTTGCATATAAGAACCAAGCTAATAGAAGAATGACATATACGGTAGGAGCACAAGTAGCACATCAACTTGCAGGAGCTTATCCAGGAGATAGTCAAGATATGGATTATTCAGATGAAAGTACAAATGAGGTAATTGTAATACCTCCAACAGGTAAAGATGAAGACTATAAAGAAATTCTAACAAGTTCAGTATTAACATGTGTTTTAGGAATGATATCAAGTAGATAAAAAACTTAATAAATAAATGAGGTAGAATAAAAAATTCTATCTCATTTTTTGTGTTCGAGAATATTACATTTTCATTACAAATGTCCCCAAAATATTGAAAGAAGAAACCTTGTATGGTATTATTACATCATAATAA
>CALXCH010000085.1 GCA_944386735.1 uncultured Clostridia bacterium | reverse complement strand
TATTATGCAGAATTAACATACGCAGGTAAATCATATTTTGAAAGGGAGAGAAATTATATGGAAAAAACAGAAAAAATGAGTATGCCAACAGTTACAATACAAAATTTAACAAATAATGGCGTGTTTAATATGGGAAAAATAACAGATTCTAACATTACAATAAATAATTCAATAGAACAAATAAAAAAAGAAATAGAAGAAAGAGGTCAAGATAAGGAAGAACTATTGCAAATATTAGAAGAAGTTAAAGATTATATAGATAATATAAAAGAGACAAATAAAATAACAAAAAATACAGGACTTTTTAAAAGAATAGGAGAACATTTGGAAAAACATCAATGGTTTTATGGTAAAGTAATAAACGTATTAGGTGAAGCATTATTATTAGGTATGGGAAATCAAATATGATATGTATAAATTTCATAAAACGATACTAATAAACATTAGTTTTAATGATATTTAATTTCATATTAAAAATCTACAATAAAAATATTAATTCATATAGGATAAAATATTTATGAAGTTAATTAGACATTCTTGAAAAGTATAATTTTGAATAAAAAAATAAATATTAATTCTAAAATATAAAAGTTTATTTTTAGCACGATATAAAAATTGTAAAGGGTAATACAAAGATGTATTATCTTTTTTCGCTTTATTTCTTGCAAATTTAATCAAAATCAATTATTATACATCATCAGAAAAATTATATCCGAAAGCAAAAAAATATCCTTAGCAGTCCCAAACACTACTAAGGAAAACCTTGATACTAATCCCTTTTTAAAGGGTTCGTATTTTAATGACATGGTGAGCCAGGAGGGATTCGAACCCCCGACACCAGGCTTAGAAGGCCTGTGCTCTATCCACCTGAGCTACTGACCCGTATCCAAATGACAATTTATATAATAGCACAAAAAAATACCTATGTCAATAATTTTTGAACAAAAAGTTTATGCTTTTTTGAACCATGTGATTTGGATAAATCTTAATCTTTTTCTAAAATACTAAATTAATTAATCCAATTGTGCCAAAAAGTAAAAATAATATATTTGATAAAATCTTTACAAGATCTGGATTAAATTTATTTCCTAAAAATCTTCCAAAGAAAAGAGCAAAAGAGTTGCTAAAGACCATCCCCATAATAGAGCCTAAAATTAAAGAAATTTTACAAGCGGGATACTTAACTCCTAGACCAAGAGATGCAAGGAAGGTTTTATCACCAAGCTCACCAATAATAATGCTAATTGCAATGATGAAAATATAATTTAGTTTAATATTAGTTATTTTATGTAAGAAAGAAGATTTAGTATTATTAGAGTTTGTTTCTTTTTCAGGGATGAAGCCTAAAATCCCAAATAAAAGAAAAGATATATATGTAAAAATTTCTAAATAAAATCTAAAATGTTCATCACCTAAAGAGCCAAGTTTACTACCAAAAAGGATTGCTATTCCATGACTAAAAAAAGTGCCAATAGCAACACCTAAGAGTATATTTTTTGCTCTATCTTTAGTAGAAAAAGAAAGTACTAAAAGCTGAGTCTTATCACCAAGTTCAGATAGAAAAACAAGAAAAAAACTAACAAAAAAGGTATAAACAAGCTCCATAAAAAAACACCTCTTAATCAAACATATGCTTTTTTTCTTCACAATAGACGCTAAACTTTTACGGATACTTGATTTCCATAATGTGAAATTTTTGTGAAATGCTTTACTTTAAAAAGATAAAATGATAATATTATAGTCGATTAATACAATAAATACCTAAAAGAATAAAGGAGGAATTTTTTGTGATAGAGGTTAAAAACGTTACAAAAAAGTATGGAAAGTTTGTAGCCGTAGACAATATTAGCTTCACTATAAATGAAGGTGAAATTGTAGGACTTCTTGGACCAAATGGTGCAGGTAAAAGTACAACAATGAATATGCTAACAGGTTATATTGAGCAAACAGAAGGAGAAATTATAATAGATGGCTACAATATGTTAAAAAAGCCTAAAAAAGCTAAAAAAGAAATAGGCTATATGCCAGAAGGAGTACCTCTTTATACAGACTTATCAGTAAAAGAGTTTGTAACTTATATGGCAGAACTAAAGAAAGTAGATAGAAAGGTAAGAAAAGAAAAAGTTCAAACAATAATAGAACAAACAGGATTAAAAGACGTTCAGAAAAAATTAATACGAAACTTATCTAGAGGTTATAAACAAAGAGTATCAATGGCAGGAGCATTAGTTGGAGAACCTAAAATATTGATACTTGATGAACCAACAGTAGGATTAGACCCTAAACAAATAACAGAAATAAGAAACTTAATAAAAGAATTAGGAAAAACACATACAGTTATATTAAGCTCACATATATTATCAGAAGTAAGCCAGGTATGCAATAAAGTTATGATTATAAATAAAGGAAAATTAGTTGCAATAGATACACCAGAAAATCTAGAAAATAAAGTATCTAATAAAAATTGTATTTATGTAACAGTAGAAGATTTAGATAACAAGATGGATGGTATTAAAGATAAAATAGAAGGCATCCAAAAACTAGAATTAGTAGAGAAAAATGAAGATGGAACGAAACAATATATGATAGAATCAAAAGATGGTGTAGATTTAAGAAAGATATTATTTACAGAGCTTGCAAAAGAAAATATAACAATATTTGAGATGAAAAAAGCAGATAGTACTCTAGAAGATGCTTTCATGAAAATAATAGAAGGAGGTAATAAATAATGTTAGCAGTTTTAAAGAAAGAATTAAAAAGTTACTTCTTTTCTCCAATAGGATATGTAGTTATAGGAATATTCTTATTATGTTTTAGTGTATTCTTTTATTTAACAGTATTCTCATCTGGAAGTGTAGATTTAAGCATGTTGTATGCTTATACAGCACTATATGGATTAATAGTAATAGTACCAATATTAACAATGAGAACATTTGCAGAAGAAAGAAAAAATGGAACAGAACAATTGCTATTAACATCTCCAACAGGAATGTTTAAAATAGTTATGGGAAAATTATTAGCAGCATTGTCAGTTATAGTAATAACTTTATTAATATCATTTATGTATTTCTTTATAGTAATGTTTTTTGGAAAACCAGACATAGTAACAACATTAGTATCAATGTTAGGATTTGTACTAATTAGTTTAGCTGCATTATCTTTTGGAATTTTTGCTTCTAGCTTAACAGAGAACCAAGTAATAGCTGGAGTAATCACAGTAGCATTTTTGATTATTTCACTATTTATAACAGATATAAGTAGTAAATTTTCTGGATTTGCATTAATGAATTATTATACAAGCTTTTCACAAGGAGTAATATCATTAGAAAATATAATAAGTTTATTGTTATTTAGTGTAGTATTTATAAGTTTAACAATAATTGTTATGCAAAGAAGAAAATTAGTTAAGTAAGGAGGTAAAAAGGTTGAAAAAGAAAGAAAAAGAAAACATCAAAGAGAACAATAATGAAGAAAAAAATAATAAGGCTATTATCAAAAAAGACAAAGAAGATAAAGAGCCTGGAAAAATAAAAAGATTTTTCAAAAAAATAGGAGAAACATTAAAAAGAAAATGGCTAATAGATGGAACAAAAACACTTATATTAGTAGCCATAATAATTTTGGTATATATTGGTGTAAATGTATTATTAGAAAAAGTTACTTTACCAGAATTAGATTGTACTAAAGATAAAATATATTCATTATCAGATGAGACTAAAGATAAGCTTGGAAATCTAGATAAAGAAGTAACAATAACTTTAATAAATTATGGTAGTAATACTTCTTTAATCAATTTCATGGAAAAATATGAGTCTTTAAATGATAATATTAAATTAGAAAGAATTGATGATTTATCTTCAAGAACAGATTTAATGACTAAATATTCATTAAGTGCAGATGATAGTTTAATATTAGTATCATGCGGAGATAATGAAAAAGAAGTAACAGAAAATGATATGTATACATTTGATTATTCAACATATCAATCAGTAGATAAAACAGAAGAAGCAATTACAAATGCTATAATAGATGTAACAACAGAAGAAAAACCTAAGGTTTACTTTATGTCTAACCATTTAGCATATGATGTCAATTATTTTTCTACTATAATGCAAACAATGAAAGATGAAGCAAATGAAGTAGACACAGTTGATATTTTAGCAAATGGAGTACCAGAAGATTGTGATTGTTTAGTAATGTCAACATTAAAAGAAGATTTAACAGAAAAAGAAAGAGATAATATTATAAGTTATATTAAAGGTGGAGGAAAGCTTCTATTAATGTGCGGACCTAATATTACAGGAGTAGATTTAACTAATTTCCAAACTGTATTAGATGAATATGGAGTAAGTATTTCAAATGGCGTAATATTTGAAGGTGATTCTTCAAGAATGATGTCAGGATATCCTGATTTCATAATAGAACCTACACAATCTACAAGTTTAACTCAAAATCTTAATATGTCAATGAATTTATGCTTTGTCGATGCTGGAAAGATTACATTTGATGAAGATAAATTAAAAGATTTAGGTGTAGAATATGAAGTTTTAGCTCAAAGTAGTAGTTCATCATTCTTAAGAACAGATATAACACAAACTTCAGCAACAAGAACAGCAAATGATGGTGAAGAAGAAGCTTCTACAATAGCAGCAATAGCAACTAAGAAAATAGATGATAATACAACATCTAAATTAGTAATATTCTCAAATGAATTATTTGCTATGGATATGCCTGTACAAATTAGTGGATATACAATGTATACAGTATCTTTATATAATAATGCAGATATGCTTTTAAATTCTGTTTCATATTTAAATGAAAGAGAAGATACAATAACAATAAGAAAAAATAGTGACGCGGTCACTTATACAGCAACTCAGCAACAACACAATATAATAATGGCAATTATATTTATAATACCAGTTCTAATAATTATAGCAGGAATTGTTGTATGGCAAGTAAGAAGAAGAAAAAGATAAGATAATGAGACAGGTCTAATTTGTCTTAATTGTAAAGCAACAGTAAATATAAATACCTTTTAAGTTTAATCTTAAGAGGTATTTTTTAAATAAAAAAATTTAAGCCAAATAAAAGAAAAAAATCTTGATTTTGTGAGAGAACGACTATATAAAAGTTTTCATTTTGTGAGAAAATAGATATATAAAGAATTGAAATTAATGAAAAAAGCAAATTATTTAAATAGAGAATATTCCAGATATTCTCTATTCAGGCAAACTTTAAAGTAAAAAATTAATTTGAAGTAAAATAAAACGATTAATTGTCTTCTTCTGGTGGAGTATATTTTATTATATCTCCGATTTCACAATTAATCGTTTTACATATTCGTGCAAGTATATTTAAATCTACTTTTTGCATATCATTTCTACAATATTTTAATAATTGGCCATAATGTATTTGAGCATTTCTAGATAAACTAGAACGGCTAATATTGTGTTCTTTTAAAAACTCATCCAATTCTAAATTTACTTCTCCCCAGTCTTCCATTACGCTCACCTCTAGAAAATATTAACACGAAAAAAGGTCTGTAACAACTAAGTAAAAGCATACTATGGCTAAACGTATAAAATTAATTTAAATCTATTGACTTTTAACTTTTATATACATATAATAAACACATAGTATGCCTACACATAGTAGAAAAATAAATAATAAATTAATGCATAAGGTAGAGCAAAATGGAAAAACTAAGGAGAAGGAGAGAAGAGAATGAGAAGTAAGGAAAAAAATAAATGTATTAACCAAAGGCATAATCCATTTATAAGAAGCAGAGTTTCAACAGCTGGAATAACTTTAGTTGCTTTAGTAGTAACAATTGTTGTTTTGTTAATTCTTGCTGGAGTAACAATAGCAACTTTAACTGGGGATAATGGATTGCTAGGAAAAGTAGGAGAAGCTAAAGAACAAACAGATTTAGCTCAGTTAAGAGAAGAAATAGTATTATTGTGGAATGAAACACAAATAGATATAGCAGGGAAAGGTTATACAAATGACCAAATAGCTGATATCTTTGAAGAAAAACTAAAACAAAATGACCCAGATGCAACAGTAACGTATCAACCATCAAACAATACATATGAGGTAAATTATAAAGACCATATGTTTGAGATACAACC
>CALXCH010000084.1 GCA_944386735.1 uncultured Clostridia bacterium | reverse complement strand
CATTATAAAACACATCACATTTTTCATCGTGAGATAAAATATCATTTATTCTTTTTATATTCATAAATATTCCTCCTTATATAATAATTATTTAAAGTATATCCTAAATATTGTAAATTATTACTAATATTTGACTAATAATAATATTTAGTTTAAAATAAATGGGTATACTAATATTTAGGAGGAAGATTATGAAAATACAATATAAAGATAAAAGTATTGAAATAGAGAAAGGACAGACAATAGCAGAAGCTTTTAAAGATGAAATGGAAAAAAGTAAATACCCAATTATAGGAGCAATTTATAATAATGAATATGTAGATTTAAATGAAAAAATAGATAAAGATGGAACTTTAGAGTTATTAGATATTTCTACAAAAGAAGGATTAAGAGCATATAGAAGAACACTAATATTTATATTTGCAAAGGCACTAAGAAAAATGTTTCCAGATAATAGAGCAACTGTAAATTACCAGATGGCAAATGCAATATATTGTGATATTGGAGATATGCAAGTAACAGATGAAATTATAGAAGAATTAAATAAAGAAATGAGAGAAATTGTTGAAAAAGATTTGCCAATCACATTAAAAACAATGAATAGAGAAGAAGCAGAAAAATTCTTTAAAGAAAAAAATACAAAAAGAGGAATATTACAAATAGAATTAAAATCAAATAAAAAAATCTATATGAATTTCTGTGAGGATTATTTCAACTATTGTTATGGAATAATGGCAAATAGAACAGGAGTCATTAAAACATTTAATGTTATAAAATATGATAAAGGACTATTAATAAGATATCCAAGTGTAGAACATCCAAATAAATTACCAAGCCTTATGCAAAATAAAAAATTAAAATGGGCATTTAATGAATATAATGAAATTCATAAAATACTTGGAATGAATGCAGTATATATGTTAAATGAAGCGGTAAGACAAAAAACAATAAAAGATGTTATAATGATAGATGAAGCATTACATGAAAAGAAAATAGCAAATATTGCAGATAAAATAGCAAAAGATAGAAAAAGAAAAATAATATTAATTGCAGGACCATCATCATCAGGAAAAACAACATTTGCACAAAGATTAGGAATACAACTCCGAATAGATAAAATAAAACCAGTAACAATTTCAGTTGACAATTATTTTGTGGAAAGGAAAGACACACCAAGAGATGAAAATGGAAAATATAATTTTGAAGCAATAGAAGCAATTGACTTAAAATTATTTAACGACCATTTAACTAGATTATTAGCAGGAGAAGAAGTTGAAATACCACAATTTGACTTTTTAGAAGGAACAAAAAGATATAAGGGAAATAAATTGCAACTAAAAGATGATGAAGTATTAGTTATAGAAGGAATACATTGTTTAAATGATAAATTAACAAGTAGTATTCCAAAAGAACAAAAATTTAAAATATACATTAGTGCATTAACAGTTTTAAATATGGATAGATATACTAAAGTATCTTCTTCAGACGTTAGATTAATTAGAAGAATAGTAAGAGATTATCAATTTAGAGGCTACATAGCAAAACATACATTAGATGGATGGGCAAGTGTAACAAAAGGAGAAGTTGAAAATATATTCCCATTCCAAGAAGATGCAGATGTAATATTTAATACATCACTAATTTATGAATTAGGAGTATTAAAAGGTTTAGCAACACCAATGTTAAAAGAAATAACAAAAGAAGAGCCAGAATATGCAGAAGCTAGTAGATTACTAGGAATATTAAAATATATTAGGTCAATTCCAGCAAGTGAAGTACCAACAAACTCTTTATTAAAAGAATTTGTTGGAGGAGGAGATTTTAAATATTAAAACTGTTTTTATGACTGTTTTTTGGGACGGGGTCAAAAAACAGCTTTCTAGAAATTAAAATTTTATTATAATAAAAAATATAAAAAGATATTTAAGGAGATTTAAATATTAAAATGGAAAACAGAAATTTCGTAAAAAATGATGATGAATTTATATGTGACAATTGTGGAAAGAAGGTTCAAAAATTAGGATATTCTTCTAGAAATCATTGTCCATATTGCTTACATTCAAAACATGTAGATATAAAACCAGGAGATAGAATGGAAACTTGTCATGGAGATTTAGAGCCTATTGGCTTAGAAATAGATAGTAAAAAAGGTTATGTAATAGTATTTAGATGTAAGAAATGTGGAGCAATAAGAAAAAATAAAGCAGCAAAAGATGATAATATGGATTTAATTATAAAGCTTAGTAGTAAGCAAATAATGTAAAACTGTTTTTTGGGACGGGGTCAAAAAACAACAAAATATAGGGAAAAATAGGGGCAAAAAAATTTATATAAAGAAAGCGAGATGATTACAATTCCAAGATTACCAAGAAGGATAGATAAAGCCTCTTTTTTTCATGTGATTGTACAAGGAATAAATAAAGAAAATATTTTTCTAGAGGAAAGAAATAAAAATCAATATTTTAAATTATTAAATAAATCATGTAAAAAATACAATATAAAAATTGTAGCATATTGTTTATTGGACAATCACGTACATTTTTTATTATATATTAATGAAATTAAAGATTTATCAAAAGCGATGCATAGTGCCAATAGTTTATATGCTAGATATTACAATTATATGCAAAATGGAAGAAAAGGTTATGTTTTTAAGGATAGATTTGTAAGCGAGCCTATTACTAGTAAAAGATATTTTATTAATTGCATAAAGTATATACATATGAATCCAGTAAAAGCAGGTATCGTAAGAAAATGTGAAGAATATAAATATTCATCATATAATTTATATAAACAAAAAAGTTTAAATAATGAATTAAAAGAAAACGAAATTTTTTCGAAAAGTGATTATGAAGATATAATTAATAATGTTTATACTGACTATGTTTTTATTGACATTGATGAAAATACATATTATAAAATAAAAGAAGGCATTTCAGAGTTTATAAAAAAAGAACAAATAGATTTATTCAAAGTTATTTCAAATAGAAATATTCTAATAAAGCTAATAAAATTCTTAAAAAACGTAAAAAAGATAAAATATATACAAATAAGAGAATTTCTAGGTATAAAAAGAGGAACAATGGAAGTTATCACTAAAAAGATAAGGGAGAATAGATAAAAGCTGTTTTTTGACCCCGTCCCAAAAAACAGCTTTTATTATCTATATTTCTCTATTTAAATTTCCACTAGTGTAATCTTTTCCTTGAAATTTTTTCCCCATCTTTACAGTTCTAATAATTTCATTTATTTCTTGGATGCTTTCATGTAAAATATCAATTCTAGCATAATCTATTTGAAAGTCTTTAGGTGATATGGAGGTTATTTTGCTATTAAATAAAGTAGTTACTGTTTGAATATTATCAGGCATAATTTCAAACTTCATATTTAATCTATCTTTTAAATAATATATTTTATCATTTTGACATCTCATTTTACAAGTAGGATAGCATTTATTGGCTTCTCCGAAGTAAGCAATAATTCATATTAAGTAAAGGAACTTTGCCGTAAACAATTAGTTCTTTTTGTAGGTAATTATAATTACAAAGCTCTTGAATTGTCTTCTTATCAAGCTCAGGTGATAATGTAAATTTACTAACTCCTAATTTCTTTAATTCTAACACAGTTTGTGAATTGAATACATTAAAGGTATAATTAGAAATTAGTTTAAAGTATTTATCCAAATCTTTAAACATACCATTTAGTAATTTAATATTACAAATGTTAGAAATAACAAAACCTTGTATATTATATTTATTTACAGCATTTTCTGCATTGGCTAAAAATAAATTTTTATAGTTTCCTTTAACAATAGTTGGCATATAAATATATGTATCAAACTTTTTACTAATAGTTTTTAAACAAGATTCATATTTTTTACTTGTAAAATATTTTAATGGTATATATATATCATCTACATATTCTAGTTTATTATAGTCAAAGTTTTCATCTAAGATATTTAGTAATAAAGATATCTTAGGTTCCGGATTTTTAGAAAGCTTAGCCATTGCTCTCATACTTCTTAATGTTGAATTTTCTTTTTTATCAATTTTATCTAAAATAGTTTTAGATATATTTCTGTGAATACCAGCTTGTGCAATACTTCCGATGTTAGCTAGAGCAGTTCTTCTTAATTCATTTAATATACTTAGTTTTGGTAAAAATACGTCATCGTCAATATCAACTTTTATATTTTTAAAATAATAAGGAGAAGTTGATGTTTTTGATATTTGGTTTATTACAGTTTGTTTATCTAATGGCCTTGTTTTAGCTTGTCCAGGAATAAAGTCTAAGTTACATGTAATAGATAGATTTTTATAAAGTTTTAAATTATTACAAGAAGTTACATGTATAGAAATAGGTTGTTTCTTTTTAATAGTTACAGTACAATTTAATGCAACTTTTCTATTTTCTCCTTGATAGCTTTCTTGAGCTTCTTTAGATAATTCTTTTGAAGCTAATCTATAAATTTTATATCCATTTTGAATATTACCTTTAATCCTTCCTATTGTAACTAGCTGACCAACTTCAGTTTCTTTAATATTTTTACCATTTTCCATTAACTCTGAAATTTTATAACTTCCAGTACGGTTTTCAATTGCAATAATATCTCCAATTCCAATTTTATCTTCTAGTTCAAGGGTAATATATCCCTTATTTTTATTATATTTTTTTACAGTTCCGATATATAAGCCCATGTTATTTGGTTTTTCTTTATATACAAGTTTTTTATTAACGCCACTATCTAAATACCCTGAAGATGACATACCACGATTAAAAACTTGCATCAATGTTTTTTTATCTTTACTTGATACTTTATATTCTTCTTTTTTAGGTTTAGAATATGCTAAATCAAGATATTTTCTATATATTTTAGTTACTGTTGCTACATATTCAGGTGATTTCATTCTTCCTTCAATTTTTAAGCATTTAACACCACTATTTATAAAATTAGGAAGATAGTCTAAACCACATAAGTCTCTTGTACTTAATAAATATCCAGAATCAATAGTTTTATCATTTTCTAATAATTCGTAAGGAAGTCTACATGGACCTGCACATTTTCCACGGTTTCCAGAACGTCCTCCTAACATACTAGAAAATAAACATTGGCCTGAATAAGAAATACATAAAGCTCCATGAACAAAACATTCAATTTCTACTTTAGTATTTTTACAAATGTAATCAATTTCATCTAATGAAAGTTCCCTTGCTAAAACTACTCTTTTAAATCCTAAGTCTTGTAATTCTAAAGCACCATTTAAGTTATGTACAGTCATTTGAGTGCTTCCATGAATTGGTAAGTCTGGAAATAATTTTATTAGTTTTCTTGCTAACCCTAAATCTTGAACTATAATTGCATCAATTCCGTATTCATATGCTTTTGCTGCAAGCATAATAGCATCATCAAATTCGTCGTCTTTTATTAATGTATTTAATGTAAGGTTTGTTTTTACACCACGAATTTTTGCATATTCAATAGCTTTTTTTAGATTCTCATCATTAAAGTTATGAGCAAATGCTCTTGCATTAAAAAAGCCAGAACCAAAATATACACTATCTGCACCATTTTGAACGGCTGCTTTTAAACATTCAAAATCTCCTACAGGAGCAAGTAATTCTATCATTTTAAATCGCCCTCCTATAAGTTTTTTTATTAATTATATCATTAAAAGAAAAAAAGACAAATATTTTTATAAAAAATTATTTTTAGACAAAAAAGAACCCCTCTTTCGAGGGGAAAGAAATACATTCTTTTTGGTTTGTTAGTTTTGAGGTTGGTAAAGCTTAGGGGTTCCGTCTGCATTAACCATAACCATAAGTTGACATCCAGAATTTACACCGCGAGTACGAGCAAACATATACATAACGTATGTATCTGGGTCATAGAAAGTGTAGATATAACATCTTTCATCGTCTGTTTCTGTTTTACTTACTTGCACCAATCCATTGCCTTCAGCAATTTCTGAAGCGCTTGCAGTTTCAGAATCGGAACATCCAGTAAGTCCAAAGCCCAAAACCATTGAGAGGGTGATACTAATCACAAGTCCGAGTTTCTTAAGCATAATAATTCCTCTCTTACGTCCTACCTTGTGGTAGGGATTTACAAGTACAGCCAAATAACTGTATACATCAATTGTAACACATTTTTAAGATTATGTAAAATTAATACATACCTAATTCATTTGCTTTTGCAAAATTTTAAAATGTAGTGTTACAATTGATGTGAAACAAAAATAATAAAAATTGAATAAGTGATTCAAATCATATATAATTAAG
>CALXCH010000083.1 GCA_944386735.1 uncultured Clostridia bacterium | reverse complement strand
ATTATATAAGTTATAATTATTGTCCACCATCAGCAAACTATACAATGAAGAAAAATAGTGATTATAAATTGTCATTTGATAATGTAATAAACGATTATTATCAAGGATCAGCAAATATAACAGATGCAAGAATAAAATCACTAAATAATGATTACTTTACAAAAGGATATACAAGTATATATGCTAATATGGAAGCAGTAGCATACATGTTAGATACAAATGTATGGAGTGCATATGCAGGAGAAAAAGCAGAATATGCAATAGGAGGGCCAACAGTAGAAATGCTAATGAAATCATATAGTGAAAAACATGGAGTAGATTATAGAGCACAGGCAAGTAGCGCTACAGGATATCAAATAAGTAACAATGGAGGATCATCGTGGTCAGCTTCTATAAGTGGTATGTTAGATACAAGTGACTCAACATATGTAATAAGTTCTACTAGTAAAGCAAATGCAATGTGGCTAGCCAGTCCGTCTGTCTATAACGCTAGCTATGTGATGGGTGTGTTTTATAACGGCAGTGTGAGCTCTTTGGGCTATTACTACAACACTCTAGGGATCCGTCCGCTAGTTTGTCTAAAATCTGATGTCACATTACAGGATAATGGAGATGGAACATATACGATACAATAAAAAAATAGAAAAATTAAAATAAAAGTGATGCTAACAGACCTCACGTCTGTTAGCATTAAAGTAAAAAAGAGTAAATGTGGGTGTTGAAAGTATGACTAAAGATAGAGAAAGTACACCTAGAAGATGTGGTATACTATAAAGTAGGCAAGAGTAAAATTAATCTGTTTTTGAATGTTATAAAAATTAGGATAAAAAATTTATTATAAAATTATTAGTTTTAGACAAAAAAAGACAAAAAATACTCTTGACAGTAAAGGTTTTAAGGAGTATACTAAAAAATATTGTTTTTATAAACCTTTATTGAAGGGAGAAACCATGGAAAAATTTTTCCGGGTTGAAGGCACCACTGGAAAGAAAATTGAAGGAGTAATTCTAAAGGTGGGTGTAATTCCAGTTTTGATAATTGCTTTGCCAACAATATTATTGGCAAATACCATAGCAACAATAAGCGGAGTTGCTTTGGCTAGCATATATCTGTTTGTGTTTTATTTTATTACGCAAATGAGAAAGTAAGGAATTACAAAAGATGAGCATAAGCAAGAGAAAATCTTAATAAAGATATCTCTTGCTTATTGCTATTTTAAGTAAAACGTGATAAGATATGTGAGAATGAGAAGGAGATGATTTTGTGTCAAATAAATTTTATGTAACAACCCCAATTTATTATCCAAGTGGAAGATTTCATATAGGAACAGCATATACAACTGTTTTAGCAGATAGTATGAAAAGACTTCATTTATTAAAAGGTGAAGATGCATATATGCTAACAGGAACAGATGAACATGGACAAAAAATAGAAGAAAAGGCTAAGGAACAAGGAAAAACTCCTCAAGAATATGTAGATGAAATGGCAGCATATGCAAAAGATTTATGGGCTAAGATGAAAATAGATTATGATGATTTTATAAGAACAACAGATGAAAGGCATGTAAAAGTTGTTCAAAAAATCTTTGATAGATTTATGGAGCAAGGAGATATCTATAAAGGAGAATATGAAGGTTGGTATTGTGTGCCTTGTGAAAGTTATTTTACAGAGACTCAATTAGTAGATGGAAAATGTCCTGATTGTGGTAGAGAAGTAAAATTAATGAAGGAAGAAGCATATTTCTTTAATATGAAAAAATATGCAGATAGATTACTTAAATATTATGAAGAACATCCAGATTTTATAAAGCCAGAATTTAGAAAAAATGAAATGATAAATAATTTTATAAAACCAGGATTAGAAGATTTATGTGTAACAAGGACAACTTTTGATTGGGGCATTAAAGTATTAAAAGACCCCAAACACGTAATTTATGTATGGGTAGATGCTTTAACAAACTATTTAACAGCATTAGGATATGGAAGTGATGATGATACATTATTTAAAAAATATTGGCCAGCAGATTTACAAATAGTTGGAAAAGATATAGCAAGATTCCATTTAATATATTGGCCTATATTCTTAATGGCACTAGACTTACCACTTCCAAAAACAATACTAGTTCATAACTGGGTTACGATGAAAGATGGTAAAATGTCTAAATCAAAAGGAAATGTAATATATCCAGAACAATTAATAGAAAGATATGGCTTAGATAGTGTAAGATATTTCTTATTAAGAGAAATGCCAATTTCACAAGATGCAATATTTTCACCAGAAAGTTTTGTAGAAAGATATAACTTCGATTTATGTAATGACTTAAGTAATCTTTTAAATAGAACAGTATCAATGGTAAATAAATATTTTGGTGGACAAGTACCAACATACAATGGAACACCTAATGACGTTGATAAAGAATTAGAAGAAGCTTGTACAAAACAAATAAAAGCATTTGAAGAAAAAATAGATAATTATGAAATAGCAAATGCTTTACAAGAAATATGGACATTAATTTCAAGAACAAATAAATATATAGATGAAACAATGCCATGGGCATTAGCAAAAGAAGAAAATAAAGAAAAATTAGAATCAGTAATGTACCATTTAATAGAAAACTTAAGAGAGATTGCAATATTAATAAAACCATTTATGAATGATACAGCAGATAATATTTTAAGACAAATAGGAGTAGAAGATAAAAATCTTAAAAATTGGGCATCTTTAGAAAAATATGATAATTTAAAAGACATAAAGGTAATAGAAAAAGGGGAGCCAATTTTTATGAGACTAAATCCTGAGGAGGAAATAGAGTATATAAAAAATTTAATGAAAAAATAAAAAAAGATAAATAAGGAAAATAAAAATATAAATAACAAAAGTATGAGAATAAGAGGAAATAGAAATGTTGAAAGATGGACAAGAATTAGATGTTTATAAAATAGATACGAAAGCTAAATTTGATAGAAATAAGATATTAATAATTTTGCTAATTATATTATCCATTATTTTAATTATCCTTGTAGCAATAAATATATCAAAGATGATAAATAGCTATAAAGTATACAAAGGATATGAAGCACAAATAATTAGTTTAAAACAAGAAGAAGAAAAAAGACAAGAGGAATTAGAAAAAGAACGAGAGGCAAAACTTCCAAAATTAACAGATGAGGGAAAACAAAATATTGAAAATATATATCATTCTGATACAAAAAGGGCTTTTTTAACATTCGATGATGGGCCATCTTCAGTTACACCAAGAATTCTTGATACTTTAAAACAAGAAAATGTAAAAGCAACATTTTTTGTACTAGGTTCAAATGTAAAGAAAAAGCCAGAACTAGTAAAAAGAATGTATGATGAGGGACATTTTATAGCAAATCATGGATATTCACATGTATATTCACAGATTTATAGTTCTCCACAAGCTGTTTTAGATGAATACAATAGTTGCAATGAGGAAGTAAGAAAAGCAATTGGAGAAAATGAATATAATTCACATTTGTTTAGATTTCCAGGTGGGTTAGTTGGAGGTCCGTATGGAGATTTAAAAAGCCAAGCAAATGATCTACTTATGCAAAATGATATTGCACATGTAGATTGGAATGCTTTAACAGGAGATGCTGAAACAAACGACCTATCTGTTGATTTTGAAATTCAAAGATTAAATGAAACAACACAAAATAAAAATAGTGTAGTAATTTTAATGCATGATGCACCAAATAAAAGTGTAACAGCAGATGCATTGTCACAGATAATTGAAACTTTAAGAAATCAAGGATATGAACTAAAGAATTTTTATGAAATTATAAAATAAAAGAAGGGAGAAAGAGCTGTGCCTAAAAAAACAGTAGAAAAGAATGAAACAATAAAAGAAAAATTAGAATATTTGGGATTAGATTTAGATAAAATACCAAGAAGTATAAAACAATATAAACCATTAGAATTTAGAATTCCTAAATTTTATGATGAAAAACAATATAGACAATATAGGTATGTACCAGTAAAAGATATCCAAATATTACTTTCTCCAACAAATAGGCTGGATGAAATAGAAGAAAAGTATAGAAAAGCAAGTCCACTTGCTGATTATTTAGATAATAAATCAGAGGAAAATATAATAAAACATACTACTTTTTTAAATATGCTAAATAACTTTAAAATAGAGGATGTAGAAAAAGTAGAAGAAGAACAAGCAAATTTAAATAAGAAAATACCATTTAAAGTAAAATACGAAAATAACTATTTATGGCAAATTTATTATTCAGAAAATACGGATCAGTATTTTATGCTAGTACCGACAGAGGATTCTGATTATTCAACATTTTTCTATTTACTAAAAAAACAATTAGAGAAGAGAAGAACTGGTAAAATATTTGTGCCTATTCGTAATGTGGAATATACAAGTGAATTTTTAAAGAAATCTGAATTTGAAGATATAGAAAATTATTTATGGCTATTCACAAAAGATTGGCCATTAATATATGAAGTATATGATAAAAATAATAATTTAAGTATACAAATAGTTGGTGAAACAGAAGTATATCAGAAAATTAAAAGTACATACAGAATTAAATTAGAAAGTAAAGAAGAAGCAAATGATTTCTATAAATTATTAAAAGCAATGTTTATATTACAGACTGAGATACCACATTATTTTGATTTTAAAACTAATATTGGAAAAACAGGTGAAATAGAGTTTTATATAGAAGATAGAAAAATAGAATATGGAAATATTTTAGAATGGATAAATAAAGAATATGCTTTAGGACAGGATAAGGAAGAAGAATTTGATGAATCAATTATTAAAAATAATAAAAGACTTAAAGACTTAAAAGTAGAAATAGCTGCGGGGGAGATAGAATATTTAGCAAAAGAAAAACAAATATCAACATTCTTAGAATGTAAAAAAACCTTCTTTGGAAAATTTAAATATTATTTTAAATATAGCAAAAAGAAAAATAAAAATAAGATGAAAAATGAGGAAGTAGATGTAAAAGCAACTACAAAAGTAGATGTAGAAGATGAAGAAGATATGGAAGAACTTCCAAAAAGAAAAAAAACAAAGAAGGAAAATTATAACATTGAAGAATTAGTTGCATTATATAAAGATATAGATGAAAAAGAAACCGAGCTAAAAAATATTATGATGGATATTAATAGCTTAAAATTAAAAAATAAAAATATGCAAAAGAAGATAGAAAATGCAACAGCATATATTGCAGAGATTGATAGCCACAAGAAGAGCATATTTGAATTTTGGAAATACAGTAATAAAGATGAAATGAGTTCGCTTCCAGAAGGAGAAGAAGAGGAAGTAAATATCATAAAAAAAATTACAAAAACTTTTGATTATGAAGAAGATTTAGAAAAACTTGGAAAGACCATGGATAAAATGCAAAGGAAAAATTTAAGTAAAGACGAGACAGATAGTATATATATAACAACAACAAATCTTTTACCTTTGTTAAATAAAATAAAAATTAATGATTTCCAACCAAAAGATATAGAAAATAGCTTAAAAGAAATAAAGAAAGAAGCAATTGAAGAAAAAACACTTTCTGAAAAAGAAGAATTTGATATTTTTGGGGGATTACTTCAAGATAGTACAAAAGTATCAAAGATAAAAAATAAAAAACATAGAGAACTTCCAAAAGATAAATTTAATATATTAGAAATTAGTAAAAATACTAAACAAATAGGGTTTAAAATGTCCTTAGAGAATGTACTAACAAATATAAAAGAAGCATTAACAAAAGTGGTTGTTCCAGAGGATGTACCTGTGTATAAAGCAATTGTAGATGAAAAAATAGATGACAGAATGATTAATATATTTGATATAAATCCAGAAAATGAGATAAAACAAGCAATTAAGAATGAAGATAATAAAATAAACTTTTATAAAATAAATTTGAAGGAAGGAACAAATGCTATAAGTTATACAAATTGTATTTTCTTTGATAATCAAAATAAAACATTACCAGTAGGACAGGACTTATCAACTAAAATATTAGTAGATATTTCTAAACTAGATTTGACGTTAAAAAACAAAACTCAATTTAAAATGGTAGAATTTGAAGATGAACATGATGATTTTTCTAAGGTAGAAATAAAAACTGTAAATGTTTTTGAATTTGAAGTAGAAAAAAGCTAGACAACAATTTAAATATATGTTAATATATAAAAGTATTATGGTTTGCCAAAAGCAAACCTTATATGCCGATGTGGCGGAATTGGTAGACGCACTGGACTCAAAATCCAGCGGGAAACCATGTGGGTTCGAGTCCCACCATCGGTACCA
>CALXCH010000082.1 GCA_944386735.1 uncultured Clostridia bacterium | reverse complement strand
ATGGTAACAGGACAAAATGGTATATTAAACCAAGCATCAAGAGCTGGAGCTGAAACACAGGTTGCTGAAGCAAGAGAAATGGCAGGAATGGATGTTAGTGCTTTAATGTCAGAGTATTATGAAGAAAGATATGTAAATTCATATTCAAAAGGTAATACTACAACATATGCAAATCCAATAGCCTATATTAAAGCTAAATTACCTGCAATAGCAGCAGAAAAGACTAATTATTATAGCTTTGATGGTACTGATACAATAACTTTAGTACCAGTAAAACAAGATGGTACAAAAGTAAAAGGTACTATTCAAGACAATGGATCAATTGAATGGGATGATTTAA
Organism: uncultured Clostridia bacterium; assembly: GCA_944386735.1. Classification (GTDB taxonomy): domain Bacteria; phylum Bacillota; class Clostridia; order TANB77; family CAG-508; genus CAG-269. The sequence continues at coordinate 5,991 of CALXCH010000082.1, read as the reverse complement.
AGACAACAACTGGTGGAAACAGTACAGGTAATGTAGGTGGCTAGAAGCTAAAAAATTAAAGTAAATAAATTAAATAAATGCCATACGCACACTATGTGTGTATGGTTAAATTAATAAAAGGGAGAAAAATGGAAGCATATTTTTATATCATAGTATTTATAATAGGAAGTCTATTTGGAAGTTTTTATACTCTAGCAGTATATAGAATACCAAAAAGACAAGACATAACTCATACACATTCTTATTGTCCTAATTGTAATCACAAATTAGGCTTTTTAGACTTGTTTCCAATATTAAGCTATATATTCTTAGGTGGAAAATGTAGATATTGTAAAGAAAAAATAAGACCAAGATATTTAATAATAGAAACATTATCAGGAGTACTATTTGTAGTAATAGCATACTTTATGGGATTGAATTTTGAAAATTTAACCTTAACTAAAGTATCAGAATTCTGCTTTTTAGTACTGTATTTATCATATATAATAATAATATGTGGAATAGACAAAGAAAATAGAAAAATGGACAAATATGTAAATATCTATGGAATAGCAATATCAATTATGTATATGTCATATCTATGCATAGTAGAAGGAGCTAATATATATAGATATGGTATATATCTAGTTTTGTACATACTAATTTTACTATTTGATACAATAACATTAAAGAAATTTGCAAAAAGTACCTATCTAATTGGAATATTATTTATGCTAGTTACAATGTGTGTATTTACAGGTGAATATGTAACAGCAAATGCAATCATAGTGACATTGCTTGCAATGGCAATTTATATACTATTATATAAATTAAGAAATAGATTAAATAAAAATAGAAAAACAGATAAACAAATATCAGGTGAAATTAGTATAGGATTTTACTTAGGAGCATCAAATGTTATAATATTTATATTAATACTAATTTATAATTATTATATTATATAAGGAGAAAAGCATGAAAATACGAAGCGAGAAAGGTTTTACTGGTATCGACATTTCAATATCTATTGTAATAATATTTATATTTGTATCAATAATTGCAGCCTTAATTGCCCAAGTAAATAGAACAGCAAAAGAAGTATCTTTAAAAAGTGATGCAACATATATTGCAATAAACGAGATAGAACAAGTAAAAAACGATGGAATTGAAGCATATATTGGCAAAAGTAAAGCAAATGGAAATAATATAATATGTGAAAATGAACCAATAGAAAATGAGGAAGGTTTTTATAAAACAATTACAGTAGAAGATTATGCAGATATAGCAGATGTAAAAGAAGATACAGACACCGAAAATACTAATGAGGGAGATATAGAAAGTGAAGAAATAATTCCAGACATTGTAAAAAGGGTAACTGTAAAAATATCTTATGTGTTTCAAGCAAAAGAACAGTCAGTTGAATTATCAACAATAGTTTCAAAGGAGAGCTAGCAATGAAATCACAAAAAGGAATAACATTAGTTTCATTAATTATATATGTTTTTGCTATGACAGTTGTAGTAGGAGTAATCGCAGTAGTATCAGGAACTTTTATGAAAAGTCTTCGAGATGCAAACTTTTATAATGACCCAATAGCAGAATATACAGCATTTAATAGCTATTTTACAGAAGAAGTAAATCATAAGGGGATAGAAATAACGGATTGTCAAGACGACTATATAGTATTTGATAATAATGTTCAATATTCATTTATACCAGAAAATAGAGGAATATATAGAAACCAAGTAAAAATATGTTGGGATATAGACTCATGCACATTCTCAAAATCAGAAAAAAATGGAAAAACAGTTGTTACTGTTGAGTTTAAGGCAGGAGGCCAAGATAGAACAACTACTTATACATTACAATAAAAAAATAAAAATACAAAAGAAAGGAAGAAAAGCTTATGGAAATGAGAAGAAGACAACCTATAGGTGTCGAGTTAGTTAAAAGGGGAGTAGTAACAGAAGATGACATTACAAGAGCTTTAGATTATCAAAGACAACATCCAAATAAAAAAATAGGAGATATTTTATATATCTTAGATGTCTGCGACCCACGAAAATTAATAGAAGCGATGGGTGATATTTTAGGAACAAAAGGAATTTTGTTAAATAATAGAACTATAAAAGTAAAAGTTACAGATTATATGTCATTAGATGTTGCAAAGAAAAATAAAGCAATTCCTTTTGCTGTTGATACTGGAAAAATAAAGGTATGTTTTGCAAATACAGTAAACACAAGAGCAATGGAAGCAGTACGTTTACTTATGCTAAATAAAGGTTTAGTTATGGAAAGCTATATCACTTTTGAGCCTGATATTGATAGAATATTAGAGTCATATGAAGGAATAGCAACAGATAATTTAAATAATACTGGAAAAGACGATTCTATTACAGCTTTAGTAGATAGTATTATAAAAACTGGAATGGAAAGAAGAGCAAGTGATATTCATATTGAGCCTATGCAAAACAAAGTAAGGATAAGATATAGAATAGATGGAGAATTATTTACAGCAGCAAATGTAGATAAATCAAAACAAAACCAAATAATAGGAAGATTAAAAGCAATATCAAATATGCATCAAGAAAAACAAGAATCACAAGATGGTAGAATCTTAATGTATGAGGATTATAATATCCGTGTATCTTCACAACCAAATGTATATGGTGAAAAATTTGTTTTAAGATTGTTAAAGAAAGACATGAATATAAGAAACCTATTTGACTTAGGAATACCAGCAACAGAAAAACAATTGAAAAAAAGTATTAATAAGAAAAATAGTATAACAATAATTGCAGCTCCAACAGGAGAAGGTAAAACAACAAGTTTATATAGTATAATAGATTATCTAAATAAACCAGAAATAAATATAACAACGATTGAGGAACCAGTAGAAATAAGAATAGATGGCTTAAATCAAATAGAAATAGACCCAAGAACAACGTTTGCAAGTTCATTAAGAACAGTATTAAGACAAGACCCTGATATTATATTAGTTGGTGAAATTCGTGATAAAGAAACAGCAGAAATAGCGATACAGGCTGGCCAAACAGGACATTACGTATTGTCAACAATACACACAGTAAATAGTTTAGAGGTAATAACAAGACTTAGAAAAATGGGACTTTCTGATTATGATATATCAAGTACACTAGCCACAATATTCTCACAAAGATTAGTAAGAAAATTATGTCCTAAATGTAGACATGAGAGAAAATTTACTGGTGAAGAGAAAAAGATAATAGAGACAATAGGAAAAAAATATGGAGTAGAATTTGATACGTCTGGAGTAACTTATGATGCTGTAGGATGTAAACATTGTAATAATACAGGATATTATGATAGATTTGCAATATTTGAAATATTAAATATATCAGATGAAATAAGATCAGAAATTATGAATGGAAAAAATAGTATTGAAATAAGACAAGAAGCAGTAAAACAAGGATATAAGCCATTAATAGTAGACGGAATAAACAAAGTAATTGAAGGAAATACAAACTTAGATGAATTAAATAGAAAATTACTAATTTATTAATACAAAGGAGGAAAAAAATATGAATTTAGATAAGATATTAGATGAGGCAATACGTCTTGATGCTTCTGATGTTCATTTGATTTCTAACAATAAACCAATGCTAAGGATTACAAGAGACTTAGTACCTGTACATGGAAGTAAAATATTAACACCAGAAGATATGTATGAAGTATATGATTATCTAGTTAAAGGAAATGTTGATAAAGATGAAGTTTTTAATACAACAAAAAAACTAGATATGTCATATGAATATAAAGATATACGTTTAAGAGTAAATGTATCTTTATCAGATGATATACCAGTTATAACTTTAAGATTAATAAAAAACGAATTACCAACTTATGAATCACTAGGAGTTCCAGATATAGTAAGAAGAATGACTTATCAACCACAAGGATTAATCTTAGTTACAGGTAAAACAAACTCAGGTAAAACAACAACATTAAATGCTTTAATAAATCATATTAACGAAACACAAAATAAAAAAATATTAACTCTTGAAAGCCCTATAGAATATAAACATCATTCTAAAAAATCATTAATAGTACAAAAAGAAGTAGGCAAAGGAAGAGATATATTAACATATAGTGATGGTGTTAAAAATTCTTTAAGAGAGGACTGCGACATTTTAGTAATAGGAGAGATTCGTGATAAAGTAACAATGGAAGCTGCAATAGAAACAGCAGAGTCAGGACATTTAGTAATAGGAACACTTCACACAAAATCTTGTGCTGAAACAATAGATAGAATGATAAACTTCTATGAAGTAAGAGACCAAGAAAGTATAAAATACTTGTTATCTTCATTATTAAAACTAGTTGTATCACAAAGATTATTAAAAGGAACAGATGGAAAATTAGTATTAGTTCCAGAAGTTATGGTTGTAGATAATATTGTAGCAGGTCTTATTCGTAAGGAAAAATTAAGTGTATCAGAAATAGAAGATGCAATACAAAGTAGCCTAGAAAAGGGAAGTATAGGTTTAATAAATTCTTTAGCAGAACTATTTGTTGAGGATAAAATAACATTAGAGCAAGCAAAATCACAAATAGAAGAAAAGAATATAGAAACATTAAATAGAACAATCATGCAATTAAAAATTAAAAGGGGAAAATAAATTAAAGGAGGAGTAAGCTCATGCCAACATATATGTATAAGGCAGTAACAAGGACAGGAGTAATAGTAAAAAATAAAGTAGAGTCAGCAAGTAAGCAATACCTTATAAGAGCTTTAAAAAATAATAATTTACTTCCAATATCAATTGAACAGGTAGCATATAGATCTAAAAACGCTCCTAAAAAGCAAAAAAGAAATGTAACAGATATTCGAGAGATTATGAAAAATGTAAATACAACGCAACTTGCAACGGATAGAGGAAAAACATTAACAACAAAAGAAAGAATAAATTTGTATTTTGCAAGAACAGAAAAAATCACACAGAGAGATTTAGTGGTATTTACAGAAGACTTTTATCTATTAAAGAAAGCAAACTTCAATAATATACATGCATTAAATACTATTATTGAAAGTACAGAAAACGTATCACTAAAAGGTATATTAGAAGATATATTAGCTGGTGTAGAAGCCGGAGAATATATGTATACAACAATGGAATATTATTCTAATGTATTTCCATATATCTATGTTAATATGATAAAAGTTGGAGAATTATCTGGATCACTTACAAACTCATTACAACAAGCAGTAAAATACTTAGATGATACAGAAGGTTTAAATAGAAAATTAAGATCTATATTAATACCAAATATTATACAATTTGTTTTGTTAATTGTAATGTTATTGGTAGGAACTTTATTTGCAATACCTGCAATTCAAAGTGTATATGAGGCAGTTGGAACTACAGACCAATTACCAGCAATAACCTTGTGGTTCCAGAGGTTTGTAAATACGGCATTAGAATATTGGTATATACCAACGCTGATTGTACTGATTATTGTTGCGGCGATAGTATTCTACGTTCATACACCAAAAGGGAAATATAATTATCATTACTTTAAATATAAAATGCCTGTATTTGGTGATTTGATATTTGCTTTAGATTTTACAAGATTAATGAAAGCTATGTTACTTAACTTACAAAATGGTATGAGAATTCAGGAAGCATTAGATGTTAGTAAAAACGTTGTAAAAAACTTAGTTATGCTTTCAATTATTGAAACATCTTTGAATAATATATTAATTGGTGAATCTTGGATAGAACCTTTTGAAAAATCAGGTTTAGCAAAACCTATGATTACAGAAATGCTTAAAATAGGTATGCAAACAGATTTATCAGAAATGATGGAAAAGTTAGTTGAATACATGGAAATAGATATAGACAATATAATGGAAAAGATTATGAAGACATTACCACAGATTGTTTATGCAATTGTAGGTGCAGTATTAATCTTCTTCGTATTAGTAGTATTAGTACCTTGTGTACAAGTTTATATGGGAAACTTCTTATTCTC
>CALXCH010000081.1 GCA_944386735.1 uncultured Clostridia bacterium | reverse complement strand
AGCCCAATTTGAGTATGCTAAGTTCTTATTATAAACACTTATATTTACATTTCCATAACCATATGGGCTGTATGATGTTGATTGCTCGCCTTTCTCTATTTTAATCTCAGAGATTACAGAAGTTTCCTGATATCCTCCATATAAAACAACACTTGTATTTAAATCTGTTTCTGTTAATGTTATTGTATCTCCAAAACTCCACGGTCTTCCAATATAAATAGAATTTTTATAGTCTGCGTTTTGAGTGGTAGTTTTAAAATTTAGAGTTACGACATCTCCCACTTTTAAATTTGGACATAATTGTTTTAATGTTTTTTCTGTGTCTGCTGCACCAACAATATTAGCATTATTCGCTATAGTTAAAGTATTATCTCCATTATTAGTAATTTTAGGTGTATTGGTTATTTTAGATACATCAAACTCATTTACATTATCCCCTACATTTCTAATTTCTGCTGGATATTCTGGAGAAGGGCTTGCTCCGTAATCTTCATAGGTCATATCCGAATTGTCTACTGTTACTATTAAGTCTGTAAAATCTGCGTAAGCATTAGCTTCCATTGTTCCAGTAGAATTTATATATAATGCTAATAGTAAAAATGTTGTTTCTCCTAAATCTTCTGCTACAAAAGATATTTCTGTATTAGAACTATTTGTATAAGTCTTTACTGCTCTAACTGTACAATCTGCATCACATAAGCCAATTGCTAACCTTCCAACATTACTTCCACTGTTTGCTATATTTACTTTTGCTCTTACTGTTTTTCCAACATAATTACTTAAATCTATTAATTTATATACAGCTGTTGGACCTCCTAAATTGTAACTTGATTGAACTCTAACTCCTGTATCAAGTTCTGTTATCTTTAACGTCCCAGAAACATTTGTATATGCATAATCATTTCCTTTGCTTTTATCAAATAAGTTCTTTCCGCTTCTACTCTCCTGCTTGCTATTTCCACCTACTACAAACTCTTTAAACTTAACTGGTATTGTGCCTTTTATGTTTATGTTTTCGTCTTCTTTACTTTCTGAAGGTAAGGCTTTCATTAAAGCTTCAATTTCGCTGTCTTGAGATGCTACCATGTCTTTTGCACTTGATAATTCGTCAGCATTTTCATTTATTGCACCTTTTATTTCGTTCATATCATCTGCTTTTATTTTATTTGTATTAGGAATACTTGCCCATATTTTCAAGTCAACTTTATCTTCATAAGTTACTTTTTGTATTGCCATGATTTTCCCCCTTCTATTCTTCATCTAAAAGAGCTTGTACTTCTTTTTTAATCTTTGTTGGTACATCTTTTATTGTTTTTAAACCTTTTTTTATCAAACTATAGTATATTTTTGCCATTCTCTATACCCCCATTTCATAGATTTCTGTTAATGCTAATTGTATATTTGTTATATCTTCTTGCATTTGCTCTACTTCTGTTTTTTCCGTTTTAGCTCTTTCATCAGCCGCTTTTAATTCTTCTATTTGTGCTTCTGCATTTTCTTTATATGTTTTTGTTTTGTCTGGAATATAAGGCTCGTACTGATGTATAACCTTTTTCCCATTAATTAAAATGAAGTAACCATTTTCAGTTACTTCATAACTATATGTTTTTTCCATTTAATTTTCCCCCTTAAAATTTAATGCATATTGTAATGCATTTGTATTTTGCGTAGTATCACTACCATTTAATAATTTCCAAGACTCTCCATCTCCTACATAAACTATAATGTCTTGCTCTTCTTCGTTTACTATTTTCTTAACATCTAAGACGTTGTTTATATCTAAGTCTTTAGATAAAGAAGTTTCTTGTGATATTACATATATTCCGTTTCCTTTATAGTCAGCAACTATTTTTGCTTTATATAATTTAACATCTGATACTAAATACAAATCATTATTCGCGTTTGCAATTTGTAGAAAATTAGAGCTTATTCCAGCTATATCCTCGCAACTTTCTCCATATTGATAAAATGAATTATTTTTAAGACCATATTTTGTCAAAATCGGTCTATTGTAACTAGTTGGCACAAAATCATCCTCTAGCATATATGCAAAATTATTTATTTTTGTATTAGAAGGTGTTTTTCCTATTATAATTCTATCTTTATAATAACTATCTTCTGTTATATTATATTTATATAAACCATAACTAGTATTTTCACCGCTTACACTAAATAATGCTATTTCATTTTCATTTATCGCTACAGTACTTCCATTAGTAAAAGCATCTGGGATATCTTCTAATAATGTTGCTGTACCATCTATTATACTATATTTACAAGCTTTTTGGTTATATTCACTTTCTGAAGAACCAAATATATATAAATAATTTCCTATCAAAACCATAGAGCAATTAGTACAATTATTCCACATAGCATCACATATCTTAGTATATATATCCGTAAAAATATCATATTTATAAATGTCATTTTTACTAGTAACAGTTATATATATTTCAGCATCCGTAGAAACAACTGCTCCATCCGTTAAACCAGAATCTAAGATATTAGATTCTGGAACATCTGCTAATTTTGTATACATTTTTTCTATTGTATTATATTTATAAGCATTATGAGAATAATCATCCTCTCCTCCAAACAAATAAATATCTGAACCAACAGAAGTAGCTCTACCGCAATCAAAATCATATGGTAAATCATTAATAAATTCGTAATCTCTTACATCATCTGTTTGAAAGTAGACATCTTTTAAATTATCTTCTGTTTTTATCCAAATACCATTGTATTCAATTGGTTGATTTAATTGTTGATAAATTGGAAAAAGTGAGTCGTTCACAAACATACCACTTTGTCCTATTATATTTCCTTGCATCAATACGTCACCTCAATTCTTACGTTTAAGGCTGTATCTGGTTTACTGATATCTGCTGTTAGTTGTATTCCATTAGCGATAGTATTTATCATAGTTATTTTACTAAACTCTTCTCTCTCTTTTATTCTAGTTTCTAAGTCTGTTGACCAAACTGGGTACATATTAACTACATCTGTATCTTTAATTCCTTGAACTGTTACTGTTTTTGTATAAGGTGCTAATTCTCCTTGCCAGTTTCCATCTATTGATACATTGTATACTTTTTTCTTATCGGCTTTAGTATTTATTAAATTTAATAAATTTCCTGCTGTGTCTCCACTTAAAGTATCTTGAACAGTTTCAAACCATGCATTAAATTCTGCTTCTAGTTGTTCTTGTGTTAATTGTAAGTCCTCTTCTCCTTGTTCTGTTGCATTAGTTAGCCAATCTTGATACTGGTTAAAAAGTGTTGTGGTGTCTACATGTTGTAATTGATTAGCAACAATTCCACATAAATCAGAATTTAATCTTAAATCTGTTATATTTTCTTGCTTAATTTCTATCACATTTGCATTTATTCTTATGTCAGCAAGCCCAATTTCATACATATCATAGTCTCTTTGTAATACTGGTGCAACAGGGTTTCCTGCTGCCGTTCCTTTTTTTACATAGCATTGTATTTCTCTATTGTCAAAATCTAGCCTTGCTACTAATCTATCAATTCTAGCCTGTGTGTCACTTTCTTCTATTGTGAAGGTTTCTGCATTTTCTACCCAACCCATATATCCATTTATAAAACAAGTCCCTATAGATACTTTTACTTGCATACCTGTATCTGCCAAAACTTGCATATTCGTAGAAGGATTGGGAAAAACACCATTTGAAATAAATTGACTAAAATATTTAGCAAAAAAAGAAGCCTCTTCGGCTCTGTCGAATATTGGCATATTTTCTGCATCATATCCTGTTATTTCACTATTAAAAAAACCGCTTCTCACTATATTACCTCCTTTATCTTTTTAAGATTATAAGTATCTCCAAATGTTATGTCTATAGTTCTATCTCCATTTTCGTAGGCTTCAGATACTCCTACTATTCTGTTTTCTATATTAAAGCCCAACTCTGCATTTTTATAAACCACTTTATCACCTAAGTCAAAATCTGTTTTGTAAATCAAATTAGAATATGGGTCTATACTAAAAGAGGCTTCTTCTACTTTAGTATTTTCATTTAGCTTTTCAATTCCTCTTTCTTTTAGCATTTCTAAATATTCTGCATCTGTTGTATCTTCATCTTTTTGTAAATCTCTCGCATCTACGTAAAGTTCAATACGTTCTTCTCCTTCTTTTATTCTGTCTACTGTTGTGCTTACTCTATGTTTTTCTCCATTTTCATCTTGTACTTCTCCTTCTACATAGGCAAAATTGCAATACTTAGTTTTGTCTGTATTATAAGTACTATCCGTTACATTTTCAAAATTCTTAGAAAAGATTGCCCACGTATTTACATCTTGAGTATCTAATCTATTTAAGCCTTGCCATACTTCTGCTATTATCTCGTCATTATCAAAATCGTATCTGACTCTAATACTTAGCTCATCTTCTTTACACAATTCATAAATTTTTGTTAAAAGATTATCTCCTGTCATTTGCATTGTTCTGTTAATTCCTAAACCTTGCCTTGTTCCTAATTTTAGTTTATCTATTTTCCTTGTTGCATTATTTATTGCTAAATCCGTTATTAAGCCTCTTACTATATCTTCTGTAATTTCATTTTTAAAATATTTTGTAGCATCTATTACTCTTTTAGCTAATATACTTTCTAGAAATCTGCCTGAAGTTTCTACAATATTGTTACTATCTTGAATTTCAATTGCTTCTATAACTCCAGTTTCTATGAAGTCTTTACAGTATATATATTTAGCCATTTTTATATCATTGTATTTATCTAGTTTAGTTTGTAATGTAAAACTTCCACATTCGTAGTATTTTCTATTCCAAACCAAACTAGAAAAATCATCTATTATTCCACATATTTGAAAATTTTTATCTAATAATAACAAATCCATTTTAAACTCCTAAAAATTTTCTATAGAATTGTACATCTATATCTATATTTGTTGAGCCATCTTCACACTCGTATTTCAAGATGTTTTTACCCTTTCTTAATGTGAAAAAGGTGCTATTTCTATCTATTTTATTTATAATATTTGTACCATTTAACGTAACTGATTTTTTTCTAGCATTTGTATTTATAACAAGTACATCCCATTGATTTAAAGTAGCATTTACTTGCATATAATCACTATTATTCAATGTCAATTTTATGTTCTTCATCTGCCCTCTTTTAGCTGTTATAATTATTTCTAAACCTGTTTCTTTATCTCCATCGTTCACAAGTGGCATGTACGTTTTATAAACTCTATAACCCATTATTTTTCCTTTTGGTGCATTTCTTATAACCAATGGAAAGGTAAATTGTGGGCTGATTAATGCTAAGTTGTTTCCTTTGTTTTTTGCATCTTCAAAATATGGGTCTTCTGTACTTTCTAAACTTAATGTAAATTTTAAAGGTTCATACATTTTATTAGTATCAAATGTTAACTCACTTACTCTATATTGTATTTTTCTTTCTACATTGTTTCTTTTTAGTATCATTTCTCCTGTTTGTTTTGGGTCGAAAAATCTAATTAGCATATCTCTATTTTTTAACTTGTTTTCATTTTCTTCTATATCACCAGTTATTGTAATTTCTCTTGGTTCAACTTTTTCAGATGTCACAATAGCTCCGTCTTGATTAGAATCAATTGTATTTATACTATACGAACTAGCCTCTATACCTTCTATGTTTATCATTTTAATTTCTGTATTTCTATTAATTTCTAATACTTTATTATTGCTTTTAAAAACTGCATTTTGTCTATAAACCATAAGCTAACCTCCTTAGTTGTTGTCTAGCTTGTTTTTGCTCCTCGTATGGAGTTGCATTCTTTTCATAGAAGTTTTGTGTATTGTTTATTGTAGTTCCATTATCGTTATTTACTGTTCTTGGTCTATTTCTTTCAGACTCTAATACTGCTTGTGTACTTAAGTTAGCACTTAGTTTTTGGGTTTCAAAATCTACTGTAGATTTCATGTTTTTAAACACATTATTTATGTTATCATTAAAGCCTTCTCCTAATCCTAATGCAAGAAACTTACCAACTTCTTGATTAAAAACCTTAGAAGGTGAGTGTATTCCAAAGGCACTCTTAAAACCATCTACTATTCCACTTGCAAAATTAGAAATTTTCTCTTTTAACCAATTTCCAGCTCCTGTAATTCCATTCCATAAACCATGAATAATGTTTTTTCCTATTTCAGCAATTTTACCTGGTAGTTCTTTAAACCAATTTATTATACTATTTATTATATTGCTTACTCCTTCATTTGCTTTATTTCTCATTTCTACTATCCAAATACCAATTTTTTGAATCGTCTGAACTAACCAATTCCAAATATTGCCTGGTAATTGTTTGAACCAATTTATTACTCCATTAAAGAAATTCATCATTGCTTGATTAGATTTTTGCCACGTTTCTGTTCCCCATTTTATAATATTATTTATTGCCTCTTTTAACCAATTCCAAATATTTCCTGGCAATTGCTTAAACCAGTCTATAATATTATTAATTATTTTTGGCAATTCTGTTGTAACCCAATTCCAAGCATCTA
>CALXCH010000080.1 GCA_944386735.1 uncultured Clostridia bacterium | reverse complement strand
CTAAAATAGATCCGTCTTTTAAAGTAACTTTAATCATAATAAAACCTCCTTATGTCGCATTGGGGACGTTTCCTATTGCGACAAAATGTACTCAAAGGAAACGTCCCCAATGCGACATTTTGCCCAAGAAAAAACCCCCATGGACTTATTTTATCCATAGGAGTGCATTATTTACACGGTTCCATCCTATTTTTTACTTAATTTAAAGATTATAACGTATCTTAAACGTCTAGCTTATTCACTAGAAACTTAAAGAGTTAGTTTTCAAATAGATTCGCTTAAATTAGTTTTCAGCCTATGACTAATTCTCTCTGAAAGTAATTTCTATTCTACTCGTCTCTTACTTGTTTTTACCTTATGTTAATAGTTTAATACCTTTTTAACAAAAAGTCAATAGAAATTCTTTACTTTTTTGTTTTAATATTGTATAATTTTTTTATGTGCTTCCATAGCTCAGTTGGTAGAGTGCTACCTTGGTAAGGTAGAGGTCACGGGTTCAATTCCCGTTGGAAGCCCCAATTCTTTATTTTATTTTCTTAATTATTAATATAATCTTTATAATACCAAAATTCATTAATTAAATTATTGGTTTTTTTTATTTCTTCTTTTTTAAATGTTTTTTTATTTATCATTTCTACAATAATATCACATATCCTATTATATATTTCATTAAATTTATTTACAAGTGAAATATTAGCATCTTTATTAATATCAACAATAATTGTTTCATCGCAAGATTTAATAAGTTCTTTTTCTAATTTTTCCATTTCTGGTATTAACTTTTTTAACATTAAAAAAGAATCTTTTTCTACAAGCTGAATAACAGTAATATCTAATTTTTTAATTTCTTCTATAATTAATGGAGCAATTAGGTCTGTTTTTATATTACCAATTAAAGATATAAAAATTACAATATTTGTATCTTTTAATTCTTTTCTTAAAAAAGATCTTAGTTCTTCTATGCTTTCTTCCATAACTTTTTCTATTGTAGATTTTTCATCTTCTCTAGGAAAAGTAATATCTCCAAGTCCTCTTAATGTTTTTTCTCCAATTAATAATGTTTTTAAATCTACATCTTTTTCTAATCTTTCGGCATCAAATTTTAAATTATTTATATCTGTTGAATATGCTGATATTTCTAAAAATGATGTTTTATTTATATTTCTTTTTATAAGTTTACTTAAGCAATTATACCCTGCATCTCCAAAACCTATCACTTTTATTTTTTTATATTCTTCTTTTAACATATTAATTTTCCTTTCTTTTATACTCTCTAAATTATAATATCTTCAATGATGTTATTTAACTTTTCTTTAGAAAGTTCTTTATCTAACAAATTAGAATATGCAACAATTATATTAAGAACACCTTTTAATTCCATTATGTTACAAGAAAATTTCTTTGCTATAACTGAAATTATCTCATCATCAACTTCTATATTTTTTCTTTTAATTTCTCTTTTTAATATTTCCAATCTTGCATCATAGTCATACTCTGTTATATCTGCAAGTAACCCGCTCTCAAACCTATATTTTAATCTATTTTCTAAAAAAGCAATATCTTTAGGTGGTTTATCACTAGATATTACGATTTGTTTTCCTCTTTCAATTAAAGTATTAAAAGTATAAAATACTTCTTCTTGTACTCTTTCTTTACCTGCTATAAATTGAATATCATCAATAAGGAAAACATCTACATTTTTATATTTATCTCTAAAAGACTCTGTTATATTTTCTTTAATACTTTTTATAAGTTCATTTACAAATTCATTAGAACTTATATACAAAACCTTTAGATTTGGATAATTTTCTAATATTTTATTTTCTATTGCATGCATTAGATGTGTTTTTCCTAATCCATTTTCACTATATATAAATGCTGGGTTATATATTTTACCTGGTGCTTTTGCTACAGCTAAAGCTAATGCATGTGCAAATCTATTATTATCTCCAACAACAAAATTATCAAAAGTATACCTAGTACTATTATTTTTTTCATTATTTAATTTATTTTGCATTTTTTATCTTCTCCTTTTACTCTAAATTCCAGTCGCTATAACTGTAACAATTATTTCATCTTTTAGAGATTTATCTATTACTGTTCCAAACATTATATTTGCATTATCATCTATTCTATCATTTATTAATTTAATGCTATTATTTATTTCATTTAATTCTAATGTTTCCCCTCCTCTTAGATTAAATACAACACCTTTTGCTCCATTTATTGAATTTTACGTTAATGGATTGTCTATGGCTTGTTTTACTGCAGTTTCTAATGTTTTGCCTTCATTTGCTACTCCTATATTCATATATGCTTTTCCTTTATAACTAGATATAGTTTTTACATCTGTAAAATCACTATTAATCTTTCCAACAGTTGTAATTAAATCTGTTATACTTTGAATTCTTTGTTTTAAAACATCATCTGCTAATGCAAAAGCATCATTTATTGTAGTTTTATTACTTATTACTTTTAGTGAACTACCAACCACCTAAAGGAACTGGGTTTTACGCTCTCCTCTTATAAAATTTAATATTATTATATATCACCTGTTCAAACTATTTCCACCGTAGTGGTCACGAAATGTAGAAAAATAAGAAAGTAAAGTTAATTCTATAGAATATTGCTTTACTTTCTTATGCAAGTTTTTATTCAACACCTGTTGCAATTACTGTTACAATAACTTCATCTTCTAAATTTTTATCTATTACTGTTCCAAAAATAATGTTTGCATCATCAGATACTTTATCATTAATTAATTTAATAGCACTATCTATTTCTGTTAAACTTAAGTTTTCTCCACCTGTTACATTAAATATTACACCTTTTGCATTATCTATTTTATTTTCTGTTAATGGATTTTCTATTGCTTGTTCTACAGCTTCTTCCACTCTTGCTTCTCCTGATGCTCTTCCTATTCCCATATAAGCTTTTCCCTTATAACTAAATATTGTTTTTATATCCGCAAAATCAAGATTTATTTGTCCTACTGTTGTAATTAAGTCTGTTATACTTTGTATACCTTGTTTTACAACATCATCTGCAAGTAAAAAGGCTTCTCTTAATGGTGTATTTTTATTTGCAACTTGTAATAAATTATCATTTAAGATTACAATTAGGGCATTTACATTTTCTTTTAACCTTTCTATTCCATATTCTGCTCTCATTTCTCTTAATTTTCCTTCAAACATGAAAGGTTTTGTAACTATTCCAACAGTTAAGATACCCATTTCTTTTGCAATCTCTGCAACTACTGGTGCTGCTCCTGTTCCAGTTCCTCCTCCCATACCAGCAGTTATAAATAACATATCTGTATTTTGTAAAAGATTTTCAATATCTTCTTTATTTTCTCTTGCTGCTCTTTCTCCTACTGTTTCATTTGCTCCTGCACCTAATCCTTTTGTTGTCTCTTTTCCTATTTGTAATATATTTCTATAATTTGTTCTTCTTAATACTCCCATTTCAGTGTTTATTAAATAAGTTTCTATGTTTTTTACTTTTTCATTAATTATATGTAAAGCAGCATTATTTCCTCCACCGCCTACTCCTATTACTTTTATTTTAACTCCTGTATCTGTATTTTCATTGTTAAACACTTAATTTTCCTCCCTCTATTGTATCCTTATTTTTATTCATCCTAATTTCACTTTTAGAGTATAACACTATATTTTTTATTTGTCCAACAAAAATAATAAAAACCAGTATTTTTTACTGGTTTTTATTACTTGTTATATTCTTAATTGCTTTTTTTCTTATTCTTTGAATCGCATTATCTACTGATTTTACAGGAGAATCTAACTTTTCTGCAATTTTAACATAACTTTCTCCTTTTAAGAATCTATCAAGGACTTGTTTTTCAAACTTACTTAAATTCTTATTTACTGCATCTTCTACTTCTTTATAATACTCTTGCTTCATTATAGTATCTAAAGGATCTTCTATAGTCTTACTATTAAAGGTTTCTAATAATTCAACACTATCATCTTCATTATTATCATAAGCTGCTGTATTTAATGATAAATATGAATTAAGTGGCATATGTTTTTGTCTATTAGAACTTTTAATGGCTGTTATTAATTGTCTTTCTATACATATATTTGCAAAAGATTTAAAAGAATTTTGTTTAGTCTTATCAAAGCTTTTTATTGCTTTAAATAACCCTATCATACCTTCTTGAACAGTATCTTCTTTTTCAGCTCCTACTATAAAGTATTTTCCAACTTTCATATTTACAAGTTCTTTATATTTTTCTAAAATATATGTTAAAGCTTCTTCATTTCCTTTATGTATTTCTTCTATTATCTGTTCGTCTGTTAAATTGTCATATTTATTAGTTGTAAAAAATACATCCTTTTTTTGCATCTGTCAAAATTACCTCCAAAGTGCTTTTTTAGTATTATATATATCTTATAACACAATTGTCAAGCAGTTTTATCCTATTTTATAAGATTTTATTAATTTTCTGCAAGTTCGCTTTTTATCATAGGCCAAACATCATCTGATTCCATATCTTTTTGCCATGAGGCAACTCCTGCTAAATCATTTTCTTTTACTAAAGATATTTTTGCTTTTAATGAATCTAAATCTTCAATCCATATTTGTTTTTTATTTGCTCCATCTGTATATTCTACATAATTTTGTTTTAACTTATCATCCCAAGTTTTTTCTACTCCTGCTGGTATAATACTATCTATGTCTTTCATATAAACAGTATTTCTACTAATTATATTACCAGAAGAATCAGTCGTCCAAACTCTTGTATAGAATGGAATTCCAAGTATTATTTTGTCTGATTCTATAACCTCCGTTTGTAAAAACTTAACAAGGTTTAGATTAACCCAGTTATAACCTGCTGTTGTTCCTGGCTCTGCACTTGATGTTCCATTTTGGTCATATGCCATAAATATAATATAATCTGCTACATCTCCTATAACATTTCTATCAAAGCACATTGACCAAGTTTCTCCTCCATCTGGTGCTGTTACATCAACAGATGTTACCATTCCTATTTCTTTTAATCTTGGTGTAAGTTCTATTATAAATCTAGAATACATGTCCTTATCTTTTGCATACATATTTTCAAAATCTATATTAATACCATCCAAATCATACTCTACACATTTTTCAACAATAGCTTCAATTAATCTCTTTCTATTTTCATAACTGTTCATTATGTTAGAAGTTATATCTAAACTTTCTCTTGCTGCAGTTGCATTTGATACCATTGGCCATACTTTATATCCATTGTTATGAGCCCATTCAATATAAGCCTCGCCTTCGCTACCTACATTTTCTTCAAGGTTTCCATCTTCATCTAAATAGAAGAATGAAGGTGATACAACATTTACTCCATCTATTGTAGTTCCGCTTCTATCAGGTGCAGTAGCATATTCTGAGAAATAATCCCAAGTAAGATTTACTTTTCCATCTACTTGCTTTTCTTCACCCATATTTTCTCTTACTGTAAATTCATTTTCTAATATATTTGACTTGATATATCCTAATTTTCCATTTGCTGTTCTAATTTGAGAATATTTACCATTAGTAGCTACAATTATAACAGCATCTCCTTTATTTATCCTATCAACAGTTCTTGAAATAAAATTAGTAGATGATTTTACTGAAACATTCTTATTTACAATAGCTCTTTTTTGCCCTCTATCTAATGAATCCATTGTAATAACTTTCGTTTCCGGAATATTTTGGATTTCTACGTCATATACCTCTGCCATTTCTGAGACAGGCAAATATACTTCCCCATCTTTTTCAATCGCATGTGCATAAATTTGCTTATCTGAACCATTTATATTTATTATATTGCTATCAAAACCAATTTCTGCTATTTTTTTATCATAAGTTGTAATTATTTTATTTGTATCTTTATCATAATATATATGTTTATCAAAAAAGTTTTGGATATCCGCTTCCGATAAATATATAATATCATTTTCTAGCAAAACATCGTTTCTCATATCTGTGGTTACATTTTTATTATTAATTACTAAATTTATTCTTTCATTATTGTCTAAAATAATATAATTATTAGCAATTATTGCAATTATGAAAATAACAATCAAAGCTACAATTGTGATAAATGTTCTTTTAATTATTTTTTTCTTTTGTTCTACTCCTCCACTTGACTTTTTTCTATTTTTCTTTGGTTCTTTCACCATTACTCTTCTTCCTTTTTCCATTTGTATTTCTCCCTCAATATATTTTTTTACTTTATTACTATAACATAAATAATTTTTTCAATAAAGTTTTTTTATAAAAAATTAATATTTATTTTTTTAATTCTCTTAAAAAATCTTTTTGTTCATCTGTAATTCTATATGATTCTATTGCTTTTTGTATTGACTTGTTATAAGTAAATTTATCCAAATCCGCTTCTTCTTGTAGATATTTAACTGTTTCTTTATAAAACTTAATTAGACATATAGATACAGCCCATGCAACTGCCATCTGCACGTAATATTTATCTACTTTTATACTATTAAATATCTTAAAATTATCTTCTAAATATTCTTTTTCTATAAAATAGTCAAGTATCATTACAATTCCAAATCTAACTTCAAATTCTTTTTTAGACTTCAAATACTTTTGTAAAAAAAGCCACATTTCTTCCTTGTGCTTTTTAGTAATCTTAAGTCCTGCACAAAAAGTATCACAAACAGCCCAAGTTTTTATTTTAGGAATAAATTCTTCTACATACCTAATAATTACATCAAAATCTTCCTTTGCACTTCCTATTA